>CAMAQX010000071.1 GCA_945860455.1 Lishizhenia tianjinensis | reverse complement strand
ATAAGCTAACTTTTGGCGATATGATTGATCCTCGTCGTGGCTTTATCTACCAGACGGGAGATGTTGCAAGAGGTGGAAACCGTGGTTTTTTCGACGTTTCTGCTGGAGCGGTTATTTTTACCAAAAGATTTTTTGGTGGGGTGGCCATTAATCACTTGAATCGACCAGATGAATCCATGATTTTAGGTCAGTCTCGTTTACCGATGCGCTTTACAGGTCATGTGGGTGCTGAAATTGCTTTGGGCTCTAAATCCAAGTATTCCAATGTGACTTCAATCATGCCGAATATTATTTACCAATATCAAAATGGTTTTCAAGAATTAAATATTGGTACGTATGTAAAATATGGGAATTTCAGCGTAGGTGCGTGGTATCGTAATCGGGATGCTTTTATCTTAACATTTGGTGTCAATACAGGTAAATTTAAACTGGGATACAGCTATGATGTTACTGTATCTAAATTAGGAAATGGGATTTCGGGAGGATCACACGAGGTGTCAATGGGATACAATTTGAAATGCCGAAGAAAGCCAAGAGCATTTAGAACGATTTCTTGTCCATCATTTTAACAAATAAAACAGCATTTTTCTTGCTATCTTTACGCAAGAAATGAGGAATCGACTTTCATATATTTTTTTATTCTTTCTACTTGAAGCATGCACGACAGGTGTGAGTATGGTTGAAAATGATTTTTCTTCTATGCTTCACGATGGCAATAGTAAAGTCTGGATGATTCGTGACATCGTAAGTAAGGAAACCAACTTCGCAAAAAAAGGAGACATTAAGGATTTACTCATTTTTTATGAAAATGGTAATTGCATTCTTCAATCCACCTTTGAAATCGGCACGCAAACAGGACAAAAAGGACAGTTTAAGGCAGATTTTGCCACCAAAAAATTACTCATTCAATTCCCTAAAGAGTCCTGGGATTTCAGCGTAGAGATTAAATCCGAAAATGAAATTTTATTAAACCCCGCAACGAATTCGAAAACGACTTTTTCCATGGTTATAATTCCGCTACCAGAGCTAGTAAGAAATAACCGATGAAAAAAATTAAGGTAGGAATCACAGGCGGAATTGGTTCTGGAAAATCAGTAGTTAGTTCTATTTTTCAAAAAATGGGCTTTCCTGTATTTAATTCCGATCAAGAAGCCAAAAAACTAATTCATGAATCCTTTGCATTAAAAAGTGAAATTATTCATCTAATTGGAGACAAGGCATATGATAAATCTGGAAATTATAATACAACTTTCGTTAGTCAACTGGTTTTCGAGAATCCAAAAAAATTAGAGGCATTAAACAAATTGATTCACCCAAAAGTTAGAAGCGCATTTGAAAAATTTTTGGAATCAGCAGAATCAAGCCTTGTGTTTAACGAAGCGGCTATTTTATATGAAACGGGGGCTTATTCTACTTTTAATCAAAACATTTTAATCACTGCTCCGTTAGAATTGCGCATTAAACGCTGTATTTTTAGAGACAACGTAACTCGAGAGTTTATTGAGAAAAAAATACAAAACCAGTGGTCGGACGAAAAAAAACGTGCCTTTTTACCGTACGAAATAAACAATGACGGAATAATTCCACTTTTAACACAAGTGGAAGATTTTATTTCATTCATTCTACCGAAAAAAAGGCAGTTAAACACAAGAGAAGATATTGAATTATTGGTTCAAACGTTCTATTCTAAAGTAATGAAAGATGAAATTTTAATTCCATTTTTTCAGCACTTGGACTTCAGTTCCCATTTACCCAAGATGGTTGATTTTTGGTGTTTCGTTTTAATAGGCACAACAGGGTACACTACCAATGTAATTGAAAAACACTTACATATGCCAATCCAAAATGACCATTTTGATCATTGGATCAATCTGTTTAACCAGACCTTAGATGAATTATTCGTTGGTGAAAATGTTGAACTAGCCAAACAACGCGCCTCAATTATAGCATGGACAACAAAAAGCAAGATGAATTTAAATTAATCAGCTTTTTGGCATAAATATTGATAACAACTTTCAGAATTCGTAAGGTGAAGAAGGGGGGAGTTTCAAATTAGGGGTTTATTATTTTTCAAAAGAATTTATTCCTCCCTTTACCTTCGATTTAAATCCCCAACAATCTATTTTTGATTTAATCCTGATTCTTTCACTTGATTTTGATTCGCTTTCGCTAAGCTACCTTTTACACCAACATTCTTCAATTGCAAGTAATAAACGATGTAAGGAAATGGTAAACGTGGATCTTTATGGCTATCGAATGGCAAATAAACACGATATGTTCCACCTTGTTTCAACTTGGGGAATGCAGTTGACCAACCTTCATACATTTGTTTTACATTGAAAATAGGTGTTTCCTGATCTGTTTTCTTTCTTTGAAAACTATTCTCCATCGTATCGCCATAGGGAGTACTTAAAATAAAATTAATAGCCACGTCTGACGAATCAGTTGGTGCTGCTCCAGTTCCGGCTTCTATTGTTTCAATTATTATCTCATTTTCAATTTTTTCAATATTTTTCTTTACCAATACACTATCCATCATGCGTTTGGTCAATTCTTCCACTAATCCTTCATAATAATTTTTAATTAACAACGAGCGATCTGATTTAGTGATTGAAAGCGGTTTCTTTTTTACAACATCGCTAAAACCCAATTTCACAAAAGCCAAGTCCAACTTTTCAATAGCACCTGGTTTGTTCCAAATTTTCATGAAATTGTGAGCATTGATTTTACCCACACAATATGACCCCTCTTTTATATATCGATCATTGATGTCTTGTTGGCCATTACCTAAAAATAACTGAACTGTTTTCATGCAATTCGAATCAATGAGATACTCTTTTTTCAGTTCTTTAGAAAAACCATCAATCATTTTATTTTGGTCAAAATCGGAAGGGCTCAAATTTGATTTCGTAAAATACAATTCTGCCTGATTTACTCCTAATGCATAGGACAATTTCTCTTTCTCATTTTTAAATTTGATTTTATCTACCTTGCCTTGATGATCCTCTCCACAAGAATAAATCAATAGAATTAAAATAAACAGAATTGAAAGTTGTTTCATTTTTTATTTTTTAATCTCCAATAATTCAACGTCAAAAATCAAAGTGCTACCCGGACCAATTGGACTTCCCGGCTGGGCATGATCTCCATAAGCCAACTCACTTGGAATATAAAATTTAAATTTTGAACCAACTGACATTAATTGCAATCCCTCAGTCCAACCAGGGATTACCTGACTTAGCATAAACTCGGCAGGTTGACCACGATCAACTGAACTATCAAAAGTTTTACCATCCAGTAATTTTCCGGTATAATGAACCTTCACTTTATCTGTTGATTTCGGTTTTATGCCAGATGCTTGCTTAATAACTTCGTACTGCAATCCTGTACTAGTTACTTTCACTCCTGGTTTTTGCTTGTTTTGCTCTAAAAACTTTATTCCTTTTGCTTTTTCACTTTCTTTAATTTCCAATAATTCAATTTCAAAAATCAAGGTGCTTCCTGCTTTAATTTTTTCATTTGACTGCTGATCATAAGCCAATTCTGTTGGAATAAAGAATTTATATTTTGAACCAACCGACATCAATTGAACACCTTCAGTCCAACCTTTAACAACTTGATTTAGTGGAAATTCTGCAGGCTCACCTTGATCCAACGAACTTTCAAATTTAGAGCCATTGATTAAATAACCAGTATAATGAACTTTGACAACACTTTCTGCAGTTGGCTTTGGGCCATTGCCTTCTTTCAATACTTCATATTGCAAACCAGATGCGGTAGATTTCACCTCTTTACGCACTTTGTTTTTTAACAAAAAAGCATCTCCTGCAGCTTTTTCTTTAAGATATTCCTTTGATTGATCTTTTGAGTCTGCGCCCCCTGGGGTTTGAAATTGTTGAATCTCTTCCGGCTCTTCGCTGGAGCAAGAACTTGCTAACAGCACACATGCAACAAAACAATAAATTACAGAACTTCTTTTCATATTTGACATTTGATAACAAAGGTAATTATTTAATTTTTTGAAACTTCATTCAAAATCATAACAATTAACAAAAGGCAAAGGATAACTTATAATTCGCATTTAAAAACAAGGATTCAGCATGTGTAAATTTGAAGTAAGAATAGACGAAAATGAAACTTCAGCGCAAATTCACTCTTGAAGAAATCTGCAAAATTATAGATTGTAATTACGTAGGAGAACCCAATCATTTCATAACCGGGTTGAACGAAATACACATGGTGGAAGCAGGTGACATTGTATTTGTTGATCATCCAAAATACTATGAAAAAGCACTGAAATCTGCAGCAACAACAATAATTATTGACAAGGAGGTTGACTGTCCTGAAGGAAAAGCGCTTATTTTATCCAAATCACCTTTTGATGATTATAATAAATTAACGAAATATTTCGCACCATATAAGCCTCAAACTACTGCAATTGGAGATAATTGTGAAATAGATCCAAGTGTAATAATATACCCGAATGTGTTTATTGGACACCGCGTAAAAATCGGTAAAAATGTAACTCTTCATGCAGGAGCGTGCATTTTAGACGATTGCACGCTTGATGAAAATGTAATTGTTGGTCCAAATTCTGTCATCGGTCATTATGCTTTTTATTATAAAAAGAAACCTGAAGGATTTGATCGCATGCATTCTTGTGGTGGAGTTTATATCGAGTCAAATGTTGAAATTGGAGCACTTTGTACAATAGATGCAGGAGTTTCTGGATTGACACGAATCGGTTACGGAACAAAAATAGATAATCAGGTACACATTGGTCATGACACTCAAATTGGAAATCATTGCTTAATGGCTTCTGGAGTTGGAATTGCCGGATGTGTGACCATAAAAAATCACGTTACTTTATGGGGACAAGTAGGCTGTGCGAGTAATGTTGTAATTGAAGATAATATTACCGTTTACGCCCAATCAGGAATAGGAAAAGACTTAGCGGCGGGAAAAACGTATTTTGGAAGTCCTTGCGCTGAAGCAAAAGAGAAATTCAGAGAACTAGTTGCGTTAAAAAAATTACCTAACATTTTAGATAATTTATCCAATGGTTGAGAAAAAAATTCTATTGTTAGAAACGCAAAACCAACTAAAAGAAATTCAACTAAATTCTTTGCTAGAACTAACATCAGCAATCAATACCAATGAATCAACAGATCAACTATTACGTATTTTTTCATTTATCTTAAAAGAACAATTAGGTTTTCAGAAAACACTTTTTCTTCACCGACAGGAATCTTGGAATTGCATACTAAAAATTGGATATAAGGGAAAAGTAAATTTAGATGAACTACCGAAAGACTTATCTCGATTTCGAGATATTACTATGGTGGAATCTTCCAATTCAGAGTTATTAAATGAATTCCAAGCCATTATTCCAGTTTTACATCAAGAAAAGCCTCTTGCTTACGTGCTTGTATCAAAAAATTCTGGGCCAAATCAATTTGATATTGAATCCTTAAATCTACCCTTTCTTCAAACCATAAGTAATATTGTAGCGGTTGCAATTGAAAATAAAACGCTAGCAAAAAAAGGATTGGTTCAAGAAAGAATAAACAAGGAACTCGAAGTAGCTCGCGAACTACAAAAACTACTTTTCCCTGCAGAATTGCCCACCAACAAAAAAATGGATATCTCTGCTCACTACATTCCGCGACATGCTATAGGAGGTGATTATTATGATTTCATTCCCTTGGGTGACGAAGAATACATTTTGTGTATCGCAGATGTATCCGGCAAAGGGATTTCGGCCGCTTTACTTATGGCCAATTTTCAAGCAACCATACGCACAGTTTTAAAATATCAAAAATTTGAATTGCCTTTCCTGCTAGAGGAGTTGAATAAAAAGGTCGTTCATGCAACGCAAGGCGAAAAATTCATCACCTTTTTTATTGCCCACTATAATGCATTTACACATGAATTAAAATATGTAAATGCTGGACATAATCATCCAATACTTTATCAAGACAAAGAGATAATTTTGCTTGAAACAGGTTGCACAGGACTTGGGATGTTGGATGAATTACCGTCTATAAAAGTAGGAAGATTAAAATTATCCCCAAATGCAACACTCGTATTATATACCGATGGAATTGTTGAACTCGAGAATGAAAATCAAGAACAATTTGAAGTGGAACGATTGATCGAATTTATTAAATCTTACTCACAACTCAATATGGAGGATATGAACAACCTCATTTTCTCGAAATTAGAACAATGGAAAGGAACTCAAAAATATGACGATGACACCGCTATATTTAGTTGCAAGTTCTTCTGATCTATCGGATTAAGTACATCTTACCGATTTCCTTGTTGAAATATTGATCGGCACCTGATTCCAGTCGTTTTATATCTTGACCATTAATTTTTGCTTTAACGCGATACAAATACACTCCATTCGCCAATTGATCACCAAACTCATCTTTACCATCCCATGCGAAGGAAGAAATGTTTTTACCAATGGAAATAGGTCCAAATTCGCTTTCCGAAATCTCGCGGACAACCTTACCTGTTACGGTCATAATCTGAATTTGAATATCATCAGGAACCTCATCACCAGTTAATGTAAATACAAAGCGAGTACTAGTAGAAAATGGATTGGGATAATTCATTATTTGACTAATCATAGATTCGTGAATCACTTCAAAACTAATTTTATAGTCTAAATCCCCTGACAAATTACCCGTTTTATCTGTTCCTTGTACAAGTAGAGTATACATTCCCGACTTTTCAAAGTAGCGTGGGTAGTTTATTTTAAATCGTTTGTTTTGAGAATTCGCAGGAATCCATTCCATAACCATGTTTCCAGAAACATCCATAAACGGAATGTGTTTTTGAATTCCATCTGGATCAGTGAGATAAATTCCAAACAAAGAGGTATCAGCATCTGAATCCATAATAAGGTATGGGTTTTCGTCCTTCAATGAAATAACTATTTCAGTTGTTGGGGCAATTATATCTTCATTCATGATATGCCTACCATTAAAAGTGACATCTAGCAAAGGATTAATATCTTCATTTACTACCGTAAATGGAATTTGTAAGACATTATTGATGTGCGTCAATTCGGGTTGATCTAAAAGTGTTAATCCAAGATCTACATATGGATTGACTTCCATACAAAACCAGTTGGAGCCAACTAAACCAGTTGTATTAAACGAGATTGTATCTTTGAGAAGAGCCCCGATCAATAAGGAGTCTTGGCGTGGGTATATCAACGGATGTTTTACTTGATTTTGATCAATTATATAGTAATTAACCAATAATGAATCCATAGAAACAGTACTGATATTGCGTACATCAACCGCGAATTCACCTATTTGCCCTTCCTGCAAAGTATCGTTTTGAGTTTGCCAAAAATACCCGTCGGTTCCATCAATTGCAGCCTCAGGCATTGGTGCATATACGACTTGCCAACAGTTCAATTGGCTTGGAGTTAGATTTACCGTATCACTATATTTTGCCACCAATTTTATAAATGGATAATTTGATGCATTAATAACATTGTTCAAATTCAACAGCGAATCACCAGACGTCAACACAGTATCAATTGTATATTGAAAATTTCCAAATGCATTAAATACTTGAATTTCAACCGTTGTTGAATCGGCCGTTGGTTGTTCCATTGCACTATGTTTCCAAAAAATTGCGTCCCAATGCTGTGAAGGACCAATTAGAGGAGACGTTTCTCTTCCAACGGATTCAAGGCTAGAAATTATTGTATCTAAAAATATATCCTCGTTTCCTTGAGTGAAAATTTCTACCACGAAACTTGGATCTCCCTTCCTAGTTAAGAAAATCATAGGTTTGTTTGGCCTACCCGGAAGAATCTGCGTTGATCCCAAATTTTGAAATGTGGTATATAAAGTTGGATCAATCACATTCCACCAATCGTAACGCGTTGCAATTGGTGTATATATCAAAATATAATCTCCATCAGGAACTACATTTTCTACAAAATTTTGGAAATTATTTATTTGTTGCAATGAATTCTGACCAAACGTAAAATATTTCATCGGTCGAGCAAAACAATTCCCATTATTATCATTCAGATTACCAAAACCATTGGCTGGATTTGCTACTGTCCCATTTGAATACGTATAACGTGTTGCCCAGGGTTGAAGTGTTGACTTATCAATTACAGCAACTTGAAAGTTCGGGTTTATATAATCACAAAAACTATAATCTTGCTGAACTCCATTCAAAGACCATTGATTGTCGTAATGAGCCGGCGCTTGATTTGAAGTTTTAGCTAAACAGGTAATTTGAGCTTCATTTGGTTGAAAGTTTCGTAATTCGGTTTGGTTACTCAAATTAACCCCGTTAAACGAATTATAGGTAAATTGATTATAATCAGCTTGCCCCCAACCCGATTTATTTTTAATATATTGAAATGAACGATTTTTCCATTGAATTGTAGGTTCAACGAGTGCTACTCGCCAATAATACACCATACTATCTATCAGAATTAAAGGATCTAATTGATTAGAAACTACTAATTTCCAATCGGATGGATTAACATATTTCAATCCTCCCAAACCGCTTTTCTCACAATACCGTTTAAATGAACTATTAAATACTGCAACTGTATCAATTTCAAAGCGATACGTGTTAAAATCTGCCACGGGATTTATTGTTGATGCATATAAAACCGTGCTATCCGATGGAACTACTCCAAAATCAATTGGTAGAATTGGTTCAATGCCGTCCACGTTAATAAAAAAGTTCTTAATTAATTGGTTGTTGTATAATTCATCATATTGCTCCGAAATTACATTAGGAATATCAACACGAATGGTAAATTTATTCAGTCCAATACCAATGGCTGGCTGAAAAGGGATTTTAACTTGGATGTTTTTCTCATAATCCATCCCAAAAATTGGAATTGCAAAAACTGAATCGACCAATGAGTTTGGAAAATCGCGCGTGATTTCAAGTGTAAAAGTATCTGTTACCGATTGCCCCAAATTTCGCAAGGTAATACTAACATCAATGGAATCCGTTGCATAAGTAATTAACGAAGGACCAAAACTAACCCGCGAATCGGTTAATTCAATTTCGGGCTTGTTATGATAATTTACTTTCAACATTGGGTCTCCGTTCAATGTCATTTGACAAAATGTTGCTTCAGTTACCAAAGCTGATGACGTTGTAAGAGTAGAATCAATTGTATTCTTGATATGTTCAGCAATTGTTCCACCGTAATTATATAAACTAAATTGTTTGTAAAAATTACTGGAGTATGAATTCAACGAGTTAGTAAATCCGTAATTAATAGTCCCAATGTATGCGATTACACCGGCATTTGGAGTCAAAACGAAAGATTGAGAGTTCGATGAAGCATTGTGAAAAATGTTTCCATTGTAACATGAATTCGCCATTAAAATGGGGTATTTACCCTGGTTATCCCAAAATTGTGGTTCATCAATATTTACATCAAACCCAGAGCCGGAAGTTGTAAAGTGCCCAAAGAAATTCATTAAGCTAACACCATCCGAAATTCGATCTTTTACCGCGTCTAATTCAGCTGGAGAAATTGGATTATTGTTGTCTTTTGCCACTAATGTTGTTGAACCAGCGAAATAATTTCCGGAGGCAATTGATGCCATTCCATTCAAATAATTTTGAAATTGAAGTTGTTCACTTGATGTAGTTCCACCCGAAAAATGTAAAATTTGTTTCTGCCAGTCCTTCGTTTCAGTAGAATAAACAACTTGTTGATTTTGCTGCAATTCATATTCAATAACCTTTGACAAATATACTGTTAGCTCATCTTCGGATTGAACGGAAATTCTGCCTGTTGGAATTAAGGGTGTAAATTTATCAAAACCTTGAAAATTGGAAGTAATACATTGATCACAAGAAGGTTGACCAAAGGATGGAATTAAATTATTCAAATACGCAGATGCATTCGTTCGAGAACCCGGTCCAATACTGGTAATGGAAGTAATATTTGCCTCGCGTATTCCTTTCCCAACTAAAAATAAACCCACTGGTTTTTGGGTAGCATTCGAATAAATCAAATGTGAAAACCTTCTAATTCCATTAATGTGTTTCGGAATTCCTCCTCCAAATTGTTGATACAACTCTTCGATGCCGGCCAATAGCACATTATATGAACCACCAGATGTAGAACTTCGATAGGAGGCATACTCAAATGTCTTATTTTTTAATTTACTTGGGTAAATAAACAATAAAGCATTTTCGATATTTGGAAGCGTCGCAAAATTTGTAAAAACACCAGTAGTATTTACCGCACTGAGTGCAGGAATAGAAATGATCGAATTCACATCCTGAATTACGATTGTTTGCTCGTTTGCATTCAAATCATTTGGTACAAGGAATTGCCACTGACCCGCTGATTGAATGGCTGGAATTTTGGTTGTAATGGAACCTATTGAAAAAATAATTGGGTTAGTTATTGTTAGGTTAGAAAGGTTCAGTCGTGTTTTATTGGCGAGAATTGAATTAGGTATTTTAAAAGTAGCATTGGTAGCATTAGAAAAACTAGGGATTCTGGGATAATTAAATGACCAAAAGTTAATTGACTGGAAATCAGTCGCTACCCCTAAATCATTGACCAAGGTTACTTTAAAATTAGAATTCCCTGAGGATGGGAGAACTGAAACTGGAAAAGACTTGTTCACGTAAATACTTTTGTACCCACTAAATACTGTATCTATTAATTCGTAAAAACTTGAACCAATGGTATGTTTAGTATGATGATTCCCGATACCTGTGCCAAAAAAAGCATTGGAGGAACCTACGATAACTGCTTTATATTGAATTGGGATAGCACCGGCTCCCTGGTACAAGTTATCCAATTGAACAGTAGAAAAGTCCCAAATTTGCGGGTAAGGACTTACACCATTTAAAGCGGTCTTTCCCCACCCCTCACCTTGCACAAAATAAGAACTAGAGGCATCAGACGACTTT
>CAMAQX010000070.1 GCA_945860455.1 Lishizhenia tianjinensis | reverse complement strand
AGCCTGATCATTTGCTATCCGCACATAGGCTGGAACTTCCATTATACCAGCTAGTTGACACGCTCTAAATCTGCGTTCTCCCGAAATTAATTGGTATTTATCGCGTCCCATTTTTCTAACCGTTAAAGGTTGAATTATGCCATGTGTTTTAATTGATTCAGCCAATTCCAATAATGATTCCTTCTCAAAATTCGTTCTTGGATTGAAAGGATTTGCTTCAATTTCAGAAATAGAAAGCATGGAAATGGAACCAACTAATCCCGAATGACTAGCTTTTGTAGTAATATCAGTGTTGGAGTTTTCAAGCAGGGCACTAAGTCCCTTTCCAAGTGCCGGACGTTTTTTAGCATTAGAGCTCATGGTCAAATTCTATTTTTTTATCGTCGTTACCAATTCGGGTTAAGTTATTTTTTTGAAGAATTTCGCGCGCAAAATTAAGGTAATTTGTGGTTCCTTTACTTGCTGCATCGTGCATTATAATTGTAGTCCCATAACTTGACGCTTCACTTAACGTAGTATTGCGATGAATTATTGTATCAAAAACCAATTCTTGAAAGTGGGTCTTGACTTCATCCACAACTTGGTTTGCTAAACGCAATCTTGTGTCATACATTGTCAACAATATCCCTTCAATTTCTAAGTCTTGATTCAATCGTCCTTGAATGATTTTAATGGTATTCAACAGCTTACTCAATCCCTCTAGCGCAAAAAATTCGCATTGCACTGGAATCATTACAGAATCAGCAGCAGTTATAGCATTAACAGTAATTAAACCCAATGAAGGGGAACAATCGATTAATATAAAATCAAAATCATCTTTTATTTTTTCAATGGCCAATCGAAGCATTTTTTCACGATTAGGCAGGTTTATCATTTCCAATTCAGCTCCCACCAAATCAATGTTTGAGGGTAGAATGTATAAATTAGGGCTGGCCGTTTCGATGATTAACTCTTTTGGATTTTGATCATTCACCAAACAATCATAAATATTTTGCGTAGTATTTGGGTCGAAACCAAGACCAGAGGTTGCATTTGCTTGTGGATCAGCATCGATTATTAGTGTTTTATATTCTAGAACACCTAAACAACCCGCTAAATTTATTGTAGTAGTTGTTTTTCCTACTCCACCTTTTTGATTGGCAATTGCAATTACTTTTCCCATGATTTAATTTGATTATAAAATTACTGTTCTTTTACATGAATTCCGAATCCTAGTGCCTAATTTTATTAACGAAAAACAAACAATTCTAAAATTCTACAAATTAAACAAATAGTGATTTTTTTCTTATTTGAATTGAATGATTAACTTTAAAGTTAATAGAATGCTTAGTAGAATGAAACAGTGTGTATTTGTATTCGTTTTTAGTTTTTTAGTTAACTCAACTTTTGCTCAACATCCGATTGGCGATAAATTAGAACAATTATATTTTCAAGGTCATTACGGTATTGTTTATAGAAAATCAAAGAAACTTAGGGTAAAGGAGGAAACAAAATTACTTTTGGCACCAACCTATTACTACGCCATATCAACACTACAGAAAAGTGCAATTAATTTTTGGCTAAAAAGAAATTTGGATAAACCAGGGCAGGCAATTGAATTATTGAATGAAATGAAAAAAACGGTGGCAGGAAAGCAATTTTTAGAAAGCCATATCTATGAATTATATGGATTAAAACAAGATTTATCGAATTGGTTAACTGAATTGAATGAATCCAAATTAAAGAAAAATGTTGCAGGGTATTCCAAGTTGATTGATTCATTCTTTGCAGGAATTGAGCTTGATAACTATGTGGAGGGTTCATATTCAAATGTGGAAGATTACAATTCTTTCAAAGGAGTATCAAAAACCAGGATTGATTTAGCCAAATTTGCGAAAAAACAGTTGGGTGTAAAATACGTTTGGGGAGGAGAAGATCCTACAGGGTTTGATTGTAGCGGTTTTACGCAATTTATTATGAAACAGGAAGGATTGATTTTACCACGAACAGCAGGCGATCAATATTCGAAATCAACAAAGGTAGATGCCTCATTTGTTCAATGTGGTGATTTGGTGTTTTTTAAAAATGATGGTCGAATTTCACATGTTGGAATGGTTATTTCCAATAAAGGAGATGCAGTTAAAATGATCCATGCTAGTTCAAGTTTAGGAATTAGTGTTATTGAAATCAATCAATCGACCTATTGGAAACAACGGCTTTTTGCTTACGGAACTTTTTTGAATAATCGTTGAATCCCGGTAATAAAATAGAGGGTAATCAAACTACTCAATAGGATGTAAGCACTTTCGAAATAAGTACTATTGAACTGGTTGTAATGAATTAATATACCAATATAAAAAAGGATGCAAAATGTTGTTAAACAAAGAAATATGAAATAATATGCGTTGATTTGGTACTTGAATTTTAATAGCCAATAACCAAATAGTACACCCATGAAGAAAAGTAATTCATATTTCCAAAATGCGATCAACCAATGATTATTTAAATTAATAAAGGTAGCAAAGCTGAGAATTAAGGAAAGCCAAGAAAGTTTTCTCCTAGTAACAGTTTCGAATCCCAATAGGTGAATATTAGCAAGTTGAATCAACCAAGAAAATGAAAATGTTGCAGCTAAAAATGAATAGGTTGTTGTTTCACTGACTAAAAAAAAGGAAGAAATGAGCGTAAGTATAATTGAGAGAGTTAAAAGTAAAAAGGGTGATTTTGTGAAAAAATTACGCATTTACCCTTCGAGATTTTTCTGTAGCACAAACTAAGTTCCAGAGTGCGCGCGCGCCAACATTTGCATCCCAATCTCCAGATTCACCGGGTGAAACTTCATTCAAGTCAAAACCAATTATTTTTCTCCCAGATTCAACAAGCTTGAAAAACAAAAAAGTAATTTCTTCTAATTGAAATCCACCGGCTACCGGCGTACCTGTATTCGGACATAACGAGGGAATTAATCCATCGATATCAAAACTAATATAAACGTGTCGTGGAAGTTCAGAAATAATTTCATCCACTTGGGTGGACCAATTCACCCCGTTAAAGGCTTTTTCTTTTAAATCCCAATCAAAAAATGTTTTGATTCTACCATTACTTGAATCAATCAAATCAATTTCAGACTGAGCGACATCTCGAATTCCAATTTGAACTAATTTAGAAAGGTTATTGCAACTTTTCGTAACATTAAACATGATACTGGCATGTGATTGCTCAAAATTTTCATACCCATCTCTTAAATCTGCATGAGCATCAATTTGAAGAATTCCAAAATTAGCATAACTTTCATCAATTGCCTCAATTAGTCCTAATGGAGTTGAATGTTCACCTCCGAGGACAGCCACAATTTTATTTTGTTTAATTAATTCGATTGCTCTTTCCTTCAGGTGAGTTCTCATGGCCTGTTGTGCCGAGTTTATTTGTTTCAAAAATAATTCGAACCCTATTATATCAGTGGAACCAGATTCCAAATGCTGTATATAATCAATTGATTGTAGGCAAAATTCTTCGTTTATCTTCTCCCATTCGCTGGAAATTGGTGTTAAAAATACACGAGTATGAAACGCATTATCTAATTTTTGGTGAAAGAAATCCAATTGGGTTGAGGCATCTAAAATGGCCTTAGGCCCTTTACTAGATCCTTTGCCATATGAAGCTGTGGCGTCCCAAGGAACTGGAATTATTATTATATCAGCTTCATTCTCTGTTACGGGAAATCCAAATAAATTTCCATTTGAAATACCAACTCCATTTGGATCAAAATCATTCATATTATTGCTTACCGTAATCGATTAATATTTCAGCACGTCTATTTAAGAATTTTCCAGTTTCTGTTGTGTTAAGGAATTTAGGTACTCCATCTCCGTAGAAATTGATTTCAATTTTATCCGGACTAACTCCTTTTGAAATGAGATAATTTTTAACTGTATTTGCTCGTTTCTTTGAGATTTCAACATTTCGATTTTTGTCTCCTACATTGTCAGCATGACCAGTAATAATGATTTTAGCATCCGGATTTGCTTTAAGTAAGGAGCTAATTTCAGCTATTGTTGATTCCTCTTGAGATAGGATTTCACTTTGCCATTTTCCAAAATGAATATCTGTTAAACTTGAATATCCTTCTGGTGCTTCAAAATTATAATCTTTATTGAAATATGGTTTTACAGAATCAACTATAGGAATAGAGTTCAATGAATCCTTTTTATCCTTGTCTTTTGGTAAATTATTTTTAACGATTGTATCATTTCCTTTGTTTTTATCAGGACAACCATTGAATTTTTGAATACCTGGTTCATTTGGACACTCATCATAAAAGTCTTTAATTCCATCTCCATCTGTATCAATATTCTTAAGGTTTCTTCCTTTTATATCAACGAGCGCTCCAGGTTCAGTATCCAATTCAAAATCCAAATAATTGATAACGCCATCTTTATCATCATCCCCTAATTTTTTTAATAATGAGTCGTTTTGTGATTTTAATTTCGCATTTTCATCCTCAAGATAACGCATATCCGGATAACAAGGAGAAAACGCCCAGTCATAATGCTTTTTATTTTTTCCAAGGTAGTAATTAACACCCACTGTTGCATTTGCAATAAAACCATCAAAGCCTCTTTGAAAAACAGAGTTCTTCATGTCGAATGTGAATTGCTGATAGATATGCCAAATGAAAGATGCATCAACATTAATTGCTATACGATCATTGATTTTATATTGGGGATTGAATCCAAAAAGAAAATTTACCATGCGATCAGTTTTTTGTTCTTCTTTATTCGTTAAGATGGATAATCCGCCACCGACATGAAAAAGCAAACTGATTCTTTCTGAAAAATTTTCAAAAGTAAAAATCCTTCCTAAATCAAATACACCTTGAATTGAGGTGCGATAATAATTCGATTTAAATGGTAAGCTATTTCCATTTTGGCCAACTACGTCATTTTTCACGCGATCGTATCCAGCATCTAATTTTAAACCAAATTTATTGTTAAACATATACCGACCGCCAGCAGAGCTATGTAAAAATGAAACTGTATTTGACCAATAGCCTGGTGAATAAGGTTTTACAGGATTAGTTCCACCAAAACATACATCAATGGACCAGCTGTTGTCTGTTTTTTGAGCAAACAATCCAAGAGGTAAAAACACAAGTCCAAGGATTAAATTAAAAATTAGTTTCATGAAGAAATTCTTTGATAGTAAAATTACAATTTTTTTTTATACTTGGATAACTAAGATTCCTGATTCAAAAGGATCAATAGCTGACATAATGAGATTGATTTTTTCCAGACTTCCGTTTGAACAAAAATGAAAAAAATGAAATACACGTTCTTGAGAAGAACCGTTTGGGAAAAATTTGTCTTTAACTTGTTCAATTTGATTTAATGCTACATCATATTTTATATTTAGCTGTTTATCAAGCTTATGCGTTATTTGATCGATTGTTTTTTCGATTGTTTTCCATTCCGCATCTAACATTTTTTGGTTCGAAGGTGCGTGTTTATCAAATAAAAAATGGGCTTTATTGTGAGCTAAGTCAATCAAGTCTTTTGTTTCAGTCCAATCGATAAATTCTTTATTTTTAGATAAAAATTCTTTTTTGAGTTCGTCTTTGGTCTTTGTAGCGAAATCTAAAAATGGAATATTTAGTTTGACTAATTTTTCATGAAGTGACTTATCCATTTGGAATATAGAAATTCGATTTACGAGAAACGGAAAAGGCACTAAATAAGTATCAAAAACACCTTTGAGTTGTACCCAATAGCTTAATTCTCCAGGTCCTCCAATGTAGGCTAGATTTGGAAGAATAAGTTCTTGATAAAGTGGCCTTAAAAACACATTGGGTGAGAAATATTCAGGATGATTATTAATTTCTAATAGCAATTCTTCCTTCGTGGAAAATTGGTTGTTAATAGAAAATCCATCCTCAACTTTAATGATTTTTGACCTTTTATCTCCTTGTAAATGAAAGAAATTGATGGGTTGAATTTGAGCTTGCGGTTTAACTCCAATCTGCTGGAGCTCAGTATTAGTATCGGAAACGGCTTGATAGCTAATTGATTGTGTGATTTCTTTTTCAAAAATTGGAATTAACATTCTTTTCAGCTCTGCTCGATTTGGTTCAAGAATAAGTAAGCCATATTGTTGAAAAATTGAGTGAAGAAAATGAAACATTCCTTTAGATAGGGTATTACCTGAAAAAGATAATATTTTTTGTTCTATTTCATTAAATTGTGAGGTAGAAAATAATTGAAGGAATTCCTTTTTACATGCTTCAAATTCAGGGTTTAAATGAAATGCACCTACTGGCCCTGTTTGATTAGTTTCCCAACGGATTTTCTTACTGTATATAGTTGTATCTGCTATTTCTTCCTTGTCGTGATCTTCTGAAGCCATCCAAAATACGGGGATAAAATTGCAAGCCGGATGATCCTTCTTTAATTTTTGACAAAGTGAAATGACATGTATGATTTTATAAAAGAAATAAGCTGGTCCACCAAAAAGCGTTAATTGATGGCCTGTGGTTACTGTGAACGTATTTTCTTTCTCAATCAATTCAATATTCTTTGTCACTTTTTCAGAGGTTTGAACAGCAAAATATTGATCCTTAAACACGTTAGTAAGCCTTATTCTTTCAGCGAGGCTAAAATGAGCTTTTTTCCGTTTTATTTGCTCAGTAATATTTTCCTGTTTAAAAGGAAGACCTATAAAATCGATTAATTTTTGTTGATCCTCCGCAAGCTTGATTTGTAAGTCAGTATAATACGGAAATATATTTCTTGGAAAAGTTTCTGTTTTCATAGTAGTTGGCAAAAAAAAAGACTACCCGAA
Organism: Lishizhenia tianjinensis; assembly: GCA_945860455.1. Classification (GTDB taxonomy): domain Bacteria; phylum Bacteroidota; class Bacteroidia; order Flavobacteriales_D; family Crocinitomicaceae; genus UBA952. The sequence goes on along the minus strand of CAMAQX010000070.1, from coordinate 4,296 downwards.
GATAGTCTTTTCAATCAATAACTTGATTCAATTATTTAATCAAAGAAGTAAAAGTTGAATTTGTTGCAAAACGCAAAAACTCTCTATCTTTCGTTGCTTTTTCTTTTAAACTTGAGTTTTTTGCTAGTGCATTTTTCAAGTTTGTAAGCGCTGCATCATCATTATTTAATCTTGTATTTGCAATTGCTTTTAAGTAATAAGACTCTGCTGTTTCTTTCGTTGGAGAAGCATCAATTGTTTTAATTGCATCTTCTGATTTACCATTTAACAACTGTGCTAAAGCTAGGTTGTAAGATTGGTAACCTTTCAATTGAGCAACTGCATCAGCATATTTTCCACGTTTGATTGAATAATAACCTGTATTATGTTTTGCTTCAGTTAAATTATTTTTATCAAATAATTTTTTTGCTAACTCATGCTCACCTTTTTTGCCAGCAACGGCACCCAAATTATTTTTTAATTCTGCGCTATTATCGATTTTACTTGATTTTTCAAAGTTAGTTCTTGCTTCATCATATTTAGCTTGTTCAAATAAAACAACCCCTAAATTATTCAATACCAATTTATCATCTGGATTTGAATTTAAAGCTGTTGAATAAATTGCTTGTTTTACTTTTGAATCATTCGTTAAAGTTGCAGCTTGAATTAATTCATCTAATTTCAGTGAAGAAGGATTAGAGGTACTGATTGATTTCAATTCATCATCCGAAAAACCAACTAAATCATACGTAATAACAACTTCAGCTCTTCTTAATTTCGGGAAAATATCTTTTTCAATTTCATTGTAAACTTTTGAAATATCTTTTATTTTTTTCTCACGGGAATCTAAATCTGAAGTTTCTTTAATGATACGTACAATCATGCTTTGTTCGTCAGATGCTAATTTACTTTCTTTTAATTTAGCTTGAAAACCTGCAAAATCTTCTCCTAAGCCTTTGGTTTTCCCTATTAATTTAAGGTCAAGTTTTGGATAATTGGTTTCTTTCAATAGTGTTTCAATTGCTTTAGAAGTTGTAGAAACACGGCTATCTGAAAGTGTGATGTTTTTACCTTCAACTCCATCCGGACAAGTATATCCATTGATTGAAATCTCTTTAATTGCTATTTTAGAATTAGTAGCATTTGTTTTTAACCATTCCTTGAAAGCAACTACATCCGCATCCTTCATTTCATTCGGACGTAATTCGGAACGACCTCTATCAAAGTTAATAGTAAATGATGTTGAGAAACTTTTCGATTGAACATAATCTTGAGTTAATGAAATAACTCTAAAATCTGGTTGAACTAACAATGGAGTAATGATTGTTCCATCTGCTAATTTTTTTGAGTCAATAGTTTCTTTCTTTTTCTCTTTCGTTCCAATAGCCCCTTTGTATGCCTTTAACGTCATAACCAATTCAGTACTTTCAAAACTTGGGTCGTATGCATACGTTTTATCGTAAGTTACTTTACCACCCGCTTTGTAGGCTATTGTTTTTTCACCAATTTGAATTTTCTCACCGGCAACTTTGATTGATTCCAAAGTTATGTTACCAAGCGTTGGAGTTATTTCAGCTACAACTTTCTTTTTAATACCTTTCTCAGGTACTTTAACGTCAATTTTAACACGAACTGAATCACCATGCATTTCCAAAGGATCTGGTGTTACTTTGTATTCTAGATCTTTTAGTACATCACAACTGCTTAATACAGATGCAGTTATTACAAGTGATGTGATTTTAAAAATGGTATTTCTCATATTCTTACTATTATCGTAATGTTTTACATCGGCCAAAATTAGCAACTATTTGATTGTAAACCAAACAGGCTTGAGACTTTTTTAATTTATTAACTGTTTTACTGCTAAATGTTTTGATGGATCAATAAAATTTGGTGCGATTTGAAGCAGAGGTATCATAACAAAATCTCGTTTAAAATATTCTTTGTGTGGAATGCTTAATTCGGTTGTTTCAATCACTTCTGAATCATAAAAAATGATATCAATGTCGATGGTTCTTGATACTTTTTTCCCCTTCGTGTTTTTGGGTCTTCCTAAATCGGTTTCGATTTCCTGCAAGCAATGAAGCAATTCTAATGGGGTTAAAGCGGTTTGAACTTTAATACAGCTATTTAAAAATGTTTCCGTTGTCTCCATATTAAATGGTAGCGTCTCCAATAACTCTGAGGTAGAAATTACGTGTCCAACTTCCTGCTGAATGCGATTAATAGCTGTGGTAATATTCTTGGAGCGATCACCTAAATTACTTCCCAGTGCTAAAATAACAGTTTTCACTGTTTTTTCCATTCAAAAGTATTTATCAAGTGAACCAAGTCTTTTCGGATGTAATGCAATGTTGGTTTTAATGAATCATAGTTGGGAGTTCTTCGAATCAATAATTCAGTTCGAACGAAATGATTTGTTGAATCGGTTAAATAGAATTGAAAGTTGGTTGCTGAATTACCGAGATACTCGTAAAGCGTACCAAATACTCGTTTTTTGTTCATTATAAAGGAGGTGTCAATCATTTGTTTCGCTCGGATTTTGTGATAATCTATTTTCGCAAAAGTTTGATTTATTAACTTAGAAAGTGTGTTTATTGTATCAATTTTAAAATATTGAAAATGTAAATCTCCATCAATTTTTTTTCCCAAGTAAAGGATAAGTGAGTCTTGTTTTGTAAAATTGAATCGTAAGTTCCATAGATTTGACATTCCAAAAGTGTAGTTCGCGCTATCTTTAAACTTTTTATAAGAATGCTCCGGCAAATCCACCATTAAATGAGTGGGGGGCTTTGGAATCAGGACATCATTGTCACAACCACTAAAAGTTAATACTATGATTAGTGAAACGAAACCGACATTAAATGGATTATATTTCATTTTCTATGGTTTGAGGAAGAATGCACTTGATCATTTTAATACGCCTTTTGTCAGAAGATTCAACAACCAGCTTCATTTGATCACAAATGATAAATTCATTATTTTTTAAAATTCTTCCGGCTTGTTCAATTAAAAAACCTCCTAGCGTATCAGATTCACCTTTTAATTGTTCGAATTCTTTGGAGTCAATTGACGTAACTTTGTAAAAATCTACCAAAGCAGTTCTTCCTTCAAAAACATAAGTATGATTATCAACTTTTGTATAGATTAACTCAGTTTCATCAAATTCATCCGTGATATCACCAACAATCTCTTCTAATATGTCTTCTAAAGTAACAATTCCGGATGCACCACCATATTCATCCACAACGATGGCTAAATGCATTTTCATTTGTTGAAATTCCTTCAATAGATCATCAATTTTTTTATTTTCAGGAATAAAAAAGGGTTTACGCAACATCTTTTTCCAATCCAAATCTCCCTGTTCATTTAAATAAGGTAATAGATCTTTGATGTATAGAATACCAATAACATTATCTAACGATTCACGGTAAACGGGAATTCTTGAATAACCAGAATCTAAAATAAAGGTAAATAATTGTTGTAGCGTTGCATCATCTTCAATTGCTGATATCTCCATTCTCGATTTCATGATTTGACAGGCCTCCGTGTTACCAAATCGAACTATACCTTCCAATAATTTGTGTTCTTCAATTGATCCATTTTCCTCTTTGGTTAAAGCGAGTGCTTGCTCTAAATCGTCCGAAGTTATTTTAATAGAGGCATTCTTATTGAGTTTATTCACTAATGAACCTCCATTAACCAAAACAATGCGTATCCAAGAGATTGGAGGCAATTTACTTAAAAAATAAAGCGGTTTCGATGTAAGTTTTGCGACAAGTAAAGGATTTTTATTTGCGTAAATTTTTGGAATAACCTCACCCGTTAACAAGATGATAAAAGTTATGCCAATCACATCCAACAGAAATCGGAGTAGATGATTTTCTTCAGCAGTGGGTGGAAAAAACTCATTTAGAATGAATGAACTCAATATAACAACACCTACATTAACCATGTTATTGGTAATTAGTATCGTGGCTAATAAATCTCTGGGTTTATCTAATAATTTTTGAATAAGTTTTGAACCTGAACTTTCATCATCTTTCAACTCATCTAATTCTTTTGGTCCTAAAGTGAAAAATGCTGATTCTGAACCAGACATCATTGCGGAAATCATGAGTAGGATTGCAATTACGAAAAAATATATTCCAACTGAATTGGACACGCCCAAAAGAACTAAATATTCAGATTGGTCAATTATATTAAAACTGGGAGGCTCTGTGGTTAACATAGTTTAAAAAGGTAAAATGTCATCGGGTGAACTTTCTAAATTTCCGAGTGGTTCAGGTGGAACAGGGCTTCCTGTTGACGGATATG
>CAMAQX010000069.1 GCA_945860455.1 Lishizhenia tianjinensis | reverse complement strand
AAAGAATTTGAAATTAAAAATCTATGAAAGTAGCGGTAGTTGGCGCAACAGGTATGGTTGGAAATGTCATGCTTGAAGTATTGAAGGAACAAAATTTTCCGGTAACAGAATTAATTCCTGTCGCTTCGGAGAAATCGGTTGGAAAATCAGTAGAATATAATGGCAATTCTTACACGGTTGTTGGCTTGCAAACGGCAGTTGATATGAAACCAGATGTGGCGATTTTTTCTGCAGGAGGAGAAACATCGTTGGAATGGGCACCAAAATTTGCTGAAGTAGGTACCACTGTCATTGATAATTCATCGGCATGGCGAATGGACCCTACCAAAAAACTGATTGTTCCAGAAATTAATGGCCATGAACTAACCTTATCGGATAAAATTATTGCTAATCCAAATTGTAGCACCATTCAACTCGTACTGGTTATGGCGCCACTACATAAAAAATATGGGGTCAAACGAGCCATTGTTTCCACGTATCAATCTATCACAGGGACAGGAGTGAAAGCGGTGGAACAAATGGAAAATGAACGCGCCGGAATAGATGGAGATATGGCCTACAAGTATCCGATTGATAAAAATTGTATTCCGCAATGCGATGCTTTCTTGGAAAATGGATATACGAAGGAAGAAATGAAATTGACCAACGAAACGAAAAAAATTCTAGATTCGACAATCAACGTTACCGCAACGGCGGTTCGAGTACCCGTTGTTGGTGGTCATTCTGAAGCGGTAAATATTGAATTTCAACACGATTTCGATCTTTCAGAAGTGAGGAACCTATTAGAAAATACATCTGGAATTACCTTACAAGATGACCCCTCCAATTATGTTTACCCCATGCCAAAATACGCCCAAGGAAAAGACGACGTTTTTGTGGGACGCATCCGCAGGGATGAAAGTCTGGCAAATACCTTGAATTTATGGATTGTTGCTGATAATTTGCGTAAAGGAGCCGCCACTAATGCCGTTCAAATTGCCCATTTATTGGTTGAAAAAGGGTTATTATAATGGCTACTAAAGTATTGATGGTTTGTTTGGGCAACATTTGTCGTTCGCCCATAGCAGAAGGATTGCTGCGTCACAAAATTCGTGCACTCAACTTAGACGTTGAAACAGATTCTGCCGGAACAGCAGGATACCACATTGGATCAAAGCCCGACCATCGCATGATGGACACCGCCGCCAAATATGGTGTTGATATCAGTGATTTGCGCGCACGTCAGTTTCAAGCAAGCGATTTGGAAACTTTTGATTATGTCTTTGCGATGGATAAAGAAAATCAGTTGAACATGCAAGCACTCGCAAAAAATGAAACACAACGAAACAAAGTAAAATTGTTCTTGGAACAGGTTAATTATTCAGATTTATCAGAAGTTCCCGACCCCTATTACGGCGACCAAGCAGCATTTGAATTCGTTTTTAACCTGCTGGACGAAGCAACCGACACATTTATTAATCAAATCACAACGAATATAAAAATTTAAATATGCTGGAGTTCTTGAAATGGTGCCTTTTTATTCTGAAAAATTGAAGTGAATTGAAATGCGGGAAACCAAAAGGAAGCCGAAGAGTCACCGAAATGGTCGAATTTTAAGAGTAAAAAGCATTGAAGAATAAACCAGCACCGAGTTTTCTTTTGCGAACTTTTCTTTTGCGGAAAAAGAAAAGTGGTGAATAAAAGTTTTAAAAAATTATTGAAATAAAAAAATGAAAAGAGCAAACGTTTACCTAATTCCAAATACCCTTGGCGGTGAATCATTGTCGGATATTATTCCAGCAGATGTTTCTGCCATTGCCATCTCACTTCGCACGTTTTTCGTAGAGGAAATTCGTTCCGCTCGTCGTCTATTGAGAAAAATGGACCGTGAATTCCCGATTGATGATTGTACGTTTCATATCATGGGAAAATCAATCAAAGAAAAATTGCCCTTAATACTCTTGGATTTATCCAAACGAGGCGAAAATTGTGGGGTGATTTCCGAAGCGGGGTGTCCAGCCGTTGCTGATCCCGGAGCTGAGATTATTTCATTAGCACATGATCTGAATATGGAAGTAGTTCCACTTGTTGGACCCTCATCTATCCTACTCGCTTTGATGGGAAGTGGTTTTTCCGGGCAGCAATTTACTTTTCATGGTTATTTACCTCGCGAAAGACGTGATCGCATAAAAAAATTGAAAGACATGGAAGCTGATGCCTTTCGCAATGGACGAACTCATATTTTCATGGACACGCCATTCCGAAATATGCATGTATTGGAAGACATGGTCAATGAATTATCGGACGCAACACCCCTGTGTATTGGGTATAACCTTACTCTTCATGGTGCCTATGTGAAAACACTTTCGGTGGGAGAATGGAAACAAAGAGCAGTAGATATTGCGAAAAAACCGGCCATGTTTTTAATTGGAACGAAGCGCTAATTATTCAGAAAACGATTCCATTTCGTTAACGTTTCTTAGAAAAACAGTGTGGTTTTATTCGTTACATTTGCCTATGATTAGTTTGCGCAAACATACCCCAAGATGGGTTATCGTTTTACTTGATTTGTTGCTAAACATTTCTGCACTTGCCTTTGCCTATTTGATTCGTTTTGATTTAAAAGCAGAATATAGCCTAATTCAAAAGGAATGGAGCATTCTATCCAAGTCTATTTTATTTTACATCATCGTAAAATTCGTTGTTTTTCAATTGTTTCGTATTCAAAAAGGATTGGTTCGTTATACGTCTACTGAAGATTTGAGAAGGATTTTTCTCGCGATTTCATCCTCTACGTTGATATTTACGATAGCTAGTATTGTCCGGGCCCAATTTATGGATGGGTATTACTTGTTTCCTACTTCGATATTAATCATGGAATTTTTAGTGAGTTTTGCATTCACTGTTGGGAGTCGGTTTATCGTAAAATTAGTGTATTTGGAAGCCACCAAAGATAAATCCGCTAAAGTAAATGTTGTCGTCTATGGAGCTGGAGTTTCAGGACTAATCACCAAACGAACCATCTCCAAAGACCGATTAATTAATCAAAAAATCATTGGTTTTCTAGACGATAACAAAAAAATGCACAATACACGTTTAGAGGGGACGCGGATATATGCACCCGAGAAACTGGATGAATTAGCTGCCGAATTTGAAATAAAAACCTTAATTATTGCAATTCAAAATCCCGATACAGAAAACATCAATCGCATAGTAGAAAAATGCTTGAGTTTAGGCATTGTGGTTCAAAAAGTGCCAAGGCCAAGCAGTTGGATTAATGGTGAGTTTTCATCCAAGCAACTTTCAAAAATCAATATTGAAGATCTATTAGGACGCAAGCCCATTCAATTGGATCAAGCAAAAATTTCGAATGAATTAAAAGGAAAAGTAATATTGGTAACCGGTGCCGCGGGTTCTATTGGTAGTGGATTGGTGAAACAAATTGGAAACTACGAACCAAAAAACATCATTTTACTGGATCAAGCAGAATCGGCATTGTATGATTTACAGCAAGATTTACACGCAAAAGGTACTATTTTTCCATGCGAAATTGTAATTGGTGATATCCGAAATTACGACAGATTGAAACGCGTATTGGATTTCTACAAACCAGAATATGTTTTCCATGCGGCGGCCTACAAACACGTGCCATTGATGGAAAATAATCCGTCAGAAGCCGTTTTGACCAATGTGAAAGGGACGAAAAACCTAGTTGATTTATCCCTGGAGTTTGGTGTACATAAATTTGTAATGATTTCCACGGACAAGGCTGTGAATCCTACCAATGTGATGGGAGCATCCAAGCGCGTTGCTGAAATTTATGCGCAAACTAAAAACTCGTTAGGGACAACCAAATTCATCACAACTCGCTTTGGAAATGTTTTAGGTTCAAACGGTTCGGTGATTCCACTTTTTCAAAAACAAATTGAACAAGGAGGACCCTTAACTATTACGGACGAGCGCATCACGCGATTTTTCATGACGATTCCTGAAGCGTGTCAATTGGTTTTGGAAGCAGGATCGATGGGCAACGGGGGAGAAATCTTCGTTTTTGACATGGGAAAATCGGTTAAGATATTAGATCTCGCTAAAAAAATGATTCAATTATCCGGACTGGAAATAGGCAAAGACATTGAAATCAAAGTTACTGGATTGCGCCCGGGCGAAAAATTGTACGAAGAACTGTTAGCTTCAGAGGAAAACACCATTCCTACTCATAATCCTCAAATCCTCATAGCCAAAACAAAGGATAATGATGAAGAAAAACTTCATGCCATTGAAGAGTTGATTCACCTTTTTGAGATGCAACAAAATGACCAAATTGTTGGGAAAATGAAGGCAATAGTACCCGAGTACATCAGCAACAATTCCGAATTTGAAAAACTAGACACCAAATGATTTCTCCTGCAAAAATCCAAGTACGCTTTTCAGATTTAGATGTAATGGGACACGTAAATAATTCCGTTTACCTTAGTTATTTTGAAATGACACGCGTGCATTACTTTAAAGAATTGGTAGGTGCCAATTGGGACTGGCGCAAGGAAGGTGTTTTACTGGTTCGCAATGAAATTGATTATGTAAAGCCCATTCTTTTAAACCATGTGCCTCAGATACACATGACCTTGGAGAAAATAGGCGAAAAAAGCATCTCATTATTGTACGAAATAAGAATCAACGAAGAAGTTTACACCAAAGGAAGATCAGTTTTAGTTTGTTTCAACGCGGATGAAGGAAAAACTATTCCAGTACCAGCTGCAATGGCAGAAGCGTTGAGAAGATTGGTTTGATTTCTTCTTTTTTCATGGATTAATTTAAGTATGCCGCCCTTGCAGGACTCCTTTAATTTTGATTGTACTTCAACGATGGAAAGGATTCCATCATTGAACCAACTCGCCCTTACAGGGCTATTAGATTGTTGTTATAATTAGAAAGATGTTGAAGCTCTGAAGGAGAAAGATATTCAAACATCGGTATACATCCGATGTTTCACATCAAAAGGATCGGTTACAAGTCCTGGAAGGACGTAATTATTAATCCCACACATACTTTTCGTCGAATTCTACACCGTGTTCTTTCAAAACATCCCTGTATTCATCTTTGAAGGAACGCTTATTATGATGTTCTTTTTGATTGGCTATATAATTCGAAACAACTTGTACCTCAGACTGTCTTACTGAAAAAGCGCCGTATCCATCTTGCCAATAAAAATTTTGATGTTTTTCACCCTTAGTCTTCATCCATCTTGATGAATTTGCCTTTACTTCCGCCAATAATTTTGCTAAGGTGATTTTCTTGGATAGCAAACAGAGTATATGAATATGATTGGTGTACCCTCCTACTTTTAGTACCTGACACTCCAAATTATTGCAAATTCCTCCTAGGTAAGCATAAAGCTCATTTTCAATTGCATCATCGATCATATGAATTCGATGTTTTGTACTGAATACGATGTGAATATAATTCTTTACAAGTGATTGTCCCATAATGTATTTCGCCCTTTCGGAGCTTAGCTGAATGTATTTTTAATGTACGATAGAATAAATCCATCGTTGAAGTATATGGCCCTTACAGAGCTATTTATTTATACTTAAATATAAGAAAAAAAATCGTTGAAAGCGACTTTCAAATCGACAATATTTGAGCCTTAATCTAATTCTTGTTTGATGAATCTCAATCAAGGTATTTATGATTGATGAACTCAAGATACAAAGTATGTCCCCCTTGCAGGGCTCCTGTAATTTAGATTGTTGTTCTGATTAGAAAGATGTTGCAGCTCTGAAGGAGCGAGATATTCAAACATCGGTATATGTCCGATGTTTGACATCACAAGGAAGTGTTACAAGTCCTGGAAGGACGTAATTATTAATCCCAATGTTAACTATATTGAACTCAAGCTACAAAGTATGTCCCCCTTGCAGGGCTCCTGTAATTTAGATTGTACTTCAAAGATGGAAAGGATTCCATCATTGAACCAACTCGCCCTTTCAGGGCTGATTGTCGTTCTGATTAGAAAGTTGTTGAAGCTCTGAGGGTGCGAGATATTCAAACATCAATATATGTTCGTAGTTAGAATACCTAAACTTCCTCTAAAAGCCCAGAAAGAGTTCATTTTTCCGTACTCATTTCGCCAGCAATCAATATCGAAACCATATTCGATTGATCTGATTTTCTACTATTTTTACGATATTTGCAGTAAATAATTTACCCAAATGTCTCGAATTACCACCCTCACCGAGTTTATTCTTCAAAATCAAGCGGATTTTCGTTATGCTACTGGCGAGCTTTCCCGCATATTGAATGACATTGTCATTGCTTCAAAAATTGTGAGTCGCGACGTGCGACAAGCCGGATTGGTGGATCATATCTTGGGAGCACAAGGAGAGGTGAACGTGCAAGGTGAGGAACAGCAAAAATTGGATGTTGTGGCAGATGAAGCGTTCATTCGGGCGTTTGAGCAAGGAGGTGAAGTGTGCGGAATTGCATCCGAAGAAAACGATGATTTTGTGGCATTTCAATCTGAATCGGCGAAAAACGGAAAATACGTGGTTCTTTTTGATCCGCTAGATGGTTCGAGTAACATAGACGTGAATGTTTCTATTGGTACTATTTTCTCCATTTATCGCCGGGTATCTCCAGTTGGAACGGAGGCTACGCTGGAAGATATGTTGCAGCCAGGCACTCAGCAAATTGTAGCCGGATATGTATTATATGGTTCTTCCACCATGTTGGTGTATACCACCGGAAATGGTGTGAATGGCTTTACCCTAGATCCATCAATCGGAGAGTATTGTTTGTCGCATCCGAACATGAGAATGCCTGAAAACGGTCGTTTGTATGCGATGAACGAAGGAAATATTTTTGAATGTGAAGAAGGATTGCGCACCTATATCAATTACTGCCAAAGCCGCGAGAACCAAACCGGAATGCCTTATTCAGGTAGATATATTGGATCTTTGGTAGCTGATTTTCACCGAAACCTCATCAAGGGCGGAATTTACATTTACCCGGATGTATTAAGTGCTCCCGAAGGAAAATTGCGTTTATTGTACGAATGCAACCCTTTGGCTTTCATTGCCGAACAAGCCGGAGGATTGGCAACAACTGGCCGTAAGCGAATTATGGAAATAAAACCTGAGCGCTTACACCAACGCGTGCCGTATTACACCGGATCTAAATTGATGGTGGAGAAAGCGATGGAGTGTTTGGAAGGATAGTGTAGATTGCCTTCTACTATTTTTCGTAATTATGCAGCCCTACCATCTATTGGTTTAATGTTATCTAACTCCGATTCCTTTCGGTTTTTTTCTTCCTCTAGGTCATAATCATCTTGTAGACCCAGCCAAAACTTAGCACTTGTCCCAAAAAATTTAGAAAAACGCAATGCCGTATCTGCTGTAATTCTTAGATTTCCTTTTATAAGCTCAGATATTCGGGATTGAGGGAGAAATGTTCCTTAGATAAGCGGTAGGCAGAGTTTTCCTCGGATGCTTCGCAACTAAAAGTAGGAATCAAAGCTTCATCCATTGAGAAAAAAAGCATCGCTTTTGAAGATCGAAAATTAGTGAAGGAAAATTGAGGAGGGTGACCACCATGATTTTGCTTAACAAAAACTCTTTCTGTTTTCAATTGTTCAGTCTTCTAAATGTTATTTTTACAAAATGAGTGGTTTTGATCAACAAACAGTGCACGATTTAGAATTTCAAGAAATTCGTAATTGGTTAATAAATTTTGCCATTGGGTCAAGTGCCAAACAACGACTGGAAAACCTCTCCCCTTCCAATGACTTTGATGCCATTGAAATTGAATTGATGCGCCTGAACGAATTCAAACAAATCCGAACCATCGGTGAATCTTTTCCTGCCCTTGATTTTGAAGAATTGCAAACCGAACTAAAATTACTCCCCGTCAATAATGCGGTATTGCCCCAAGAAGGGTTTGTGCGAATCACGCGCGCCTCAGAATTAGTGAATAGTATTCTTGTGTTTTTTGATAAAAGAAGCCAAGATTATCCCTATTTGTTCAAGCTATTAAAATCCGTTTATTTTACACGCGAACTGATTGAATCTATTGAAAAAATCTTTGATAGAAGAGGTAATATTAAGAATGATGCTTCACCAGAACTAGCGACGATACGACAAAAAATTAACAGGATTCGCAATCAAATCAATAAGAATTTTGAAAAAGAACTGCGTAAATTTTTAAAAGAAGGTTTTTTGGGTGAAACCAAAGAAGCTTTTGTGAACGAACGACGTGTATTGACGGTTCAATCTACCCATAAACGAAAAATTGGCGGCGCAGTTGTTGGCTCTTCCAAAACAGGAAGTTTGACCTTTATTGAACCCGCCATTAATGTTCCGTTAAACAACGAATTGGAATTGTTGATGGATGATGAGCGCAAAGAAATTTTTAGAATATTACAAGATCTAACGCGTGAAATTGCCCACCATTTGCCACTTATAGAAGGATATCAAACCTTGCTTGTTGAGTTGGATTTTATACACGCCAAAACCAAATTAGCGATTGAACTTCAAGCAAATTTGCCGGGAATTGTGCGCTCTACACGCATTGAATTAATTGATGCTTTCCATCCAATTCTATGGAGAAACAACAAGGCGAACGGTAAAACAACTTTGTCACAAACACTGACACTGGATGCCAATAACCGCATGCTGGTGATTTCAGGTCCTAATGCCGGAGGAAAATCAATTACACTCAAAACCATTGGACTATTACAAATCATGCTTCAATCGGGTTTATTAATTCCGGTGCATGAAAACAGTAAATTGTGCTTTTTTCAGCAAATATTGACGGATATTGGCGACAATCAATCCATTGAAAATGAACTCAGCACCTATTCCTACCGCTTAAAAAGAATGAAATATTTCTTGACGGTTGCCAATAAACGAACCTTATTATTATTGGACGAATTTGGTACAGGATCAGATCCCGAACTGGGTGGTGCCTTAGCAGAAGTGTTCTTTGAGGAGTTGTATCAAAAAAAATCGTACGCTGTAATTACCACCCATTATGCAACCATCAAACTATTGGCAGATCGATTGGTGAATGCCGTTAATGGATGCATGCTTTTCAACACGGAAACCCTTGCTCCCTTGTATCGGTTTTCGATGGGTCAACCAGGAAGTTCGTTTACGTTTGAAGTAGCACAAATGAATGGAATTTCAACGGACGTAATAGAAAAGGCAAAAAGCAAATTAGATGGGGAGCGGATTAACATGGATAAACTGCTGAGTGAATTGAATAAGGAGAAAATGCGTTTACAACGGATGAATCATGAACATGAAAAAGCCAAAGGGCTCGCCCAAGAAGCAGAACAGGTATTTATAGAGAAGAAAGAAAAATTTCAGGAACGGCTTAAAACGCAACAAGATTTCATTGAACGCAACAATGTCTTTTTGAATTCCGGCAAGAAGATGAAAACCTTTATCGATCGGTATGTGACCATCACCCGTAAAAAAGACCCCAATAAGCAGTTGTTTGAGGATGTACGAAAATATTTATTGGTTGAGAAATCAAAGATTGAAGAGTCTAAACGGAAATTAGAGCTAATGAGTGCAGCCACTCAACCAATTAAAAAAGCAAAAAAACCAATTCCAAAAGTAGACACGTATCAACGTGACAAAATTGTAGTGGGTTCCACCGTCAAAATGATTGAAACCAAACAAAATGGAACAGTAGAAGAAATTAACCGTCATTTGATTACAGTAACTTTCGGTTTCATGCGCCTAAAAGTGGAACGCGAAAAGCTCATGTGGGTAGAATAAGAAATTGGTCTTGCTTACACTCAGGGCATTTCTGACCCGAAAATCAATCCTAGAGTTGGGATTGTGGTAATAGACTTGTGTTGAATCTCCTATTAACAGACAAATAAAACAATCATCTTCCTGCCAGCAAACGCAACCTCATCGCCCACTTTTTTTCCCTTCAATTGTTGCCCAATAGGAGCTTGTGGATTTAATGCAAAAACGGGTTTATCATCGACTGAAAGTTGTCCCAAACCAACTGACAAAAAATACCACCCTTCTGATGTTTCAACCAAACTACCTATACCCACTTGGAGGTGCTTCACGGCTGGATTAATTTGGGTTAGAATTCCTCTCATTTGAACAAATTCATGCAATTGTTTGCTCAGTTTTTCTTGTTCCAATTGCACCATGGCGCGCGCCGTTTCATGTTTGTCACCTGCGGAGCTTTTAGTTTCATCCTCCATAGATGCATGCAATTCATCCAAAAGAACTTCCAACTCCTTCATGCGGTGATTCACTTTTTCTAGGGACATTTGTAAAATTGCTTGTTTTGTCATTGGATCAAAAATAAGCAAACAAAAATTAGATTCATGAAAAGTAGACTTGTTTTCCAGCTTGAGCTCCTTCCTTTCTACTTTTTTTGGGTAATTTCGCAACCGATTAATGGAGACCAAAAAATTCCTTTCTTTATTTCGAGAAAATACTCGGATTGAAAAAACTGCTCAGGCCCTGGCAGACAAACAAGCGCGCATACATTGGAAAGGAATGGTGGGTTCATCCAGAAGTATTTGTGCCGCTGCAGTGGCCGACCAGGTTCCGGGAAATCATATTTTTATCCTATCCGATAAAGAAGAGGCGGCCTATTTTTTAAATGACCTCGAAGGATTATTTCCCGAAAACAAACGCATTTTATTTTATCCGGCATCCTATCGTGTTCCTTACCAGTATGAAGACACAGATAATGCAAACGTGGTGGCGCGTGCAGAAGCACTAGAACGAATTAGTCAAGGAGCAAATACATGGATTATAACATACCCGCAGGCGCTGTTTGAAAAAATCCCCACAAAAAAGAAACTGATTGAAAACACCCTTAAAATTCAAAACGGAAGCGCCTATTCCATAGATTTTCTTAATGAATTATTACTTGAATATGAGTTTGATCGCGTTGATTTTGTGTATGAACCAGGGCAATTCTCAATTAGAGGGGGCATTGTGGATGTCTTTTCCTACGCCAATGATTTTCCCTTCCGCATTGAGTTTTTTGGAGATGATGTAGACTCCATTCGAACTTTTGATCCTGCCACCCAACTTTCGGAAAAAAAACACGATTATTTCTTTATTGTACCAAATATCCAAGGCTCACTCATTCAAGAAGGCGTTGCTTCCTTT
>CAMAQX010000068.1 GCA_945860455.1 Lishizhenia tianjinensis | reverse complement strand
GATTGAATTCAATGGCGAGCAATTAACTATACAAAAAGCTTCCTCGTTGTTACGGGAACCCAACGAAAAATTGAGAAAAGAAGTTTTTGAAAAAATAAGCAATAGAAGAAAGGAAGATGTTGATGAACTGGATCAACTGTATACAGAGCTTATTCAAAAGAGACATCAAGTAGCTTTAAATGCTGGTTTTGAAAATTTTAGAGATTTTAAGTTTCAATCATTAGGACGATTTGACTACACAAAAAATGACTGTTATGCTTTTCATGAAAGCATTGAGAGGTACATCGTGCCAATTGTACGAAGCATTCAAGAAACTAAATTGAAATTGTTTGGAAAAAGTGCGTTTAAGCCTTGGGATACGGCTGTTGATCCAGAGGGTAAAGCTCCGCTAAAACCTTTCACAAATGGAGAAGAATTACTCGCAGGAACCCAACGAATATTCGAAAAAATAGACCCTTATTTTAAATCATGCATTGATTCTTTGAAAGAAATGAATCACCTCGATTTAGATTCTAAACCCGGTAAGGCACCTGGAGGTTACAATTATCCTTTGTATGAAAGCGGTGCTCCGTTTATTTTTATGAATGCCGTTGGAACGCATCGGGATGTAATTACAATGATCCATGAAGGTGGACATGCTGTTCATTCTTTTCTTTCCAATGAGTTAGAATTATCTTCCTTTAAAAATGTACCCTCTGAAGTAGCCGAATTAGCATCCATGTCCATGGAGTTATTGAGCATGAAGCATTGGGATGAGTTTTACCCGAATTTGAATGATCAGAAAAGGGCGCAAAAAGAACATTTAGAAGATATTTTAGTAATTCTGCCTTGGATCGCCCAAATAGATGCTTTTCAACATTGGGTATACGAAAATCCATCTCATACCATTGAAAATAGGAGGGAAGCATGGAGAGGTTTATCCAAACGATTTGGGACTGGATTAACCGATTGGTCAGGATATGAAGAAGTAATTGAAACATCTTGGCAACGACAAATGCATTTATTTGAGGTGCCCTTTTATTATATTGAATATGGAATTGCGCAATTGGGAGCACTTGCTATTTGGAAAAATAGTCAATTGAATTATACTGAAGCAATTGAGGCATATAAAAAAGCACTTACCCTTGGATATTCAAAATCAATTCCCAAAATCTATGCTGATGCAGGAATAACATTTGACTTTTCATTAAACAATATTGCTAGCCTAACAGACTTTGTTCGTGCAGAATTGCAAAAAATGACAGAAGAATAGGAAGTTTCGTAAGGTAAGTAAATCCAAAAGAATGAAATTATTTTTGGTCATTCTCATTTGTGAAAGATTGAACAATACGCGCCACAACTGGACAAATAAGCGTGTTCTTAACCGTTAAATCCAATATTTGATACATGTTTTTCCTGTCTGTATGCGGATATTCTCGACATGCCAAAGGCCTTACATCGTAAATAGAACAAGTATTATCATCAGAAAGGAAGCCACAAGGCGATTTTCGTAAAACGTAATCACCTTCATCGTCCATAACCAGTAAGTCTTGAATTAATTTACTTTCTTTTAAGCGCAAATGTTTTGATATGCGCCGAATATCTGCATCACGAAAAATTGGACTCGTAGTTTTACAGCAATTAGCGCAAGTTAAACAATCCATTTTTTTAAATTCGGAAACATGTTTAGAATGAAAAACAGAGTCTAATTGAGTCGGTTTTCTTTTTTTAAGATTTAATGCTAATTTTTGAGTAGACTTAAGATCTACCTTCGCTTTATCGATGCTTTTTTTGTCTGTTAGATTCACGGTTGTGTTAAAAAAAGAAATTCAATCGTGTAGTTTAGCTATATTTACAGCGAATTTACAAATAATATGGAACGTTTTGACTTAGTTGTAATAGGAGGGGGGCCAGCAGGATATGCTGCAGCCATGCGTGGTATCGATTTTGGAAAACGAGTTTGTTTGATAGAGAAAGATAAAGTCGGTGGGGCAGGGGTTTACAATGGTGCTCTTTCTTCTAAAACTTTATGGGAATTATCCAATAGAGTTCGAGACGTTAATGACATGATTGTCTTAAAAGGACGAACAAAGTTTGAAATTTCTTGGGAGGACGTAAAACAAAATTTGGCAGAAGCGATTTTTGAACGGAAATTTCAATACTCGGCACACATCAAATTATTGCAGACCGAAACAATGAATAAACTACTAACCTATGAACGAGGTTTTGGTAAGTTGACTTCAAAGAATGAAATTGTTATCGACCATGAGGGAGAACAAAAAACGATTTGGGCTGAAAACATAATACTTTCCACAGGAAGTAGACCCCGTAAAATGCCTGATATTGAAGTAGATGAGGAAACTATTTTAACGAGTGATGGCATCGATAATATTTCTGACTTCCCGAAAAGCTTGGTGATAGTTGGGGCAGGGGTTATAGGGTGTGAATATGCCACTATTTTCTCCAACTTCGGAAAAACGAAAGTCTATATCATCGATAGACAAGATCATATTTTGCCTTTTGAAGATGGTGATATTACTACATTAATTGCAAAAAACTTAGTAAATAGAGGTGTTACCATACATTCCAATGCGAAATTAGAAAGATTGGTAAAAGTAGGAAATGAAGTAGAATATGAACTTTCATATCCTGACGGTTCTCGTGAAGTAATTCGTGTTGAAAAGGCTCTTTTATCGATTGGTAGACAACCTAATATTGAAAATCTTGGGTTAGAAAATGCTGGGGTTGAAATGTCAAAAAGAGGAGTTCATATCGGAGATGAAGATACGCGCACCAATGTACCAAACATCTATGCTGTAGGTGATGTTTCTGGAAGAATAGCTTTGGTTAACATGGGTGAAATTGAGGCAAGGCACGCCGTAGAAAAAATGTTTGGTAACAAACCCGAATTATTGAATTACGATAATATTTGTACGATCATGTTTTTGAATCCAGAAGTTGCTGCCGTTGGTATTAACGAACAACAAGCAGTTGCCCAAAATATCCCGGTAAAGGTGGTGAAATTGGATTATTCATTGATCACAAGGGCAATTGCGATGCGCCAAACGCAAGGATTTTTTAAAATTATTGTTACCAACGACAAAGAAATGAAGATTTTAGGGATGCGCGTTGTTGGTGCACATGCTTCAACAGCCATTCAGGCGATTGGACTGTTAGTGAAACTAAATATGTCTATTGAAGTTCTTTCAGAGTTAATTCATCCGCATCCATCTATAGTTGAAGGAATTCAGGAATGTGTTCGAATGCTTTTAAATCGCTCTATTTTTAAATCATCAGTTTTCAAAGACAAATTAGCTTGTTATTCATTAGTGAAGGGTGTAAAAACACCCTTGGAAAGATTGTGATTTTATGAATCTTTTTTGAATCTAATTGCGCTCATTTTTATACCTAAACCAAGTCCAATATTCCATTTTCCATTTGATGTCGAAGTTTTAGTTGTATAATACAGCGGTACTTGAAATGCTAAAGCTTTATAGGTGTAGGTTATTCCAATACCTAAAGTAGGTATTACAACCGAATTTTTTGTGGTTCCGGAATCTTCTTTAAATCGTAGTGATGGCAACATGCCGAATAAAATTTGTGATTTTCCAAAGCCGTATCCTAATGATGGTCCGGTAAAGTTTACAAAAGCTCCTTGGTCAACATATCCACTAACAATAGTTCCCCAATATGGAATTACAAGAACTTCTTTTGTAGGTAATTGTTGACTTGTTTGACTTTTGGAAACAAAAGGTATTAGTAGCAGGAAAGAAAACAATAATTTAAGCATATCGAATATTTAAGTAAACTTAGTATTTTCTATTCACATTAAATGTTATATAATTAATATTATGTTAAATAGAATAATTGTATGAGTATCGAGAAAGTTAAACAATCAAATAACTTTGCTTCTTCTGATACTTCAATTACCTTTGTAGCATGTTAAAACAAGTCTCTATTGAATTAATAAATTCCATGAATAAAAATACACTCATGGAAACAATTGGTATTGAGTGCGTAGAAATTGGCGCTGATTATGTAATTTCTAGAATGCCTGTGGATCATCGAACGCAGCAACCGATGGGACTTTTACACGGTGGCGCAAGCATGGCCTTAATTGAAAGTATTGGATCCATGGGTTCTACATTATTAATTGATCTGGAAAAAGAATCACCAGTTGGATTAGAGATTAATGCAAATCACATTTCAGGAGTTCGTTCAGGTTTTGTGCGAGCAATTGGAAAAATTATCCATGCAGGAAAAAGAACCCATTTGTGGCAAGTGGATATTTTTGATGAAGAAACTAACAAATTAGTTTGTACAGGACGGTTAACTGTAATGATAATTCAAAAAAAGTAATACCGTTGAGTGATTTTCTTGCATATCGTTTTCCTGATCATTCTGCACACCATTTTTTAGGGCAATTTATTCCTTGTAATCATTCCTCTGAAATCAAAGATTCTTTTATTTTATCTGATTTTCTAGGAGAAAAATGGTTTGAGTTTAATGGTCAAGAGATACATGAATTAATTGATTTTTCGTGGCATTTCTCTGCAAGCAAGCCTCCTGAAATCAATAAGGAAACATATTTGAAAAATGCTGAAGGAATGTTGAAAGCAATTCAGTTGATTGGTATGAAAAAGGTAGTTTTTTCAAGAGTTAAACACGCTGAATTTTCCGCAGATAAAGTCATTCATTTTTTCAACGATTTATGCAATAAATACCCCAAAGCATTTGTTTATTTGGCTTCCTCTCCCCTTTTTGGTACTTGGATTGGCGCTTCACCTGAGATTCTCTTGGAAGTACATGGAAATCATGTTTTCACCATGTCATTGGCCGCAACAAAAAGTACAGAAAATGCTGAAGAATGGAATCAAAAGGAACTTTTGGAACAACAATATGTTACTGATTTTATTTTAGAATCTTTGAGCGAAAGTGGCATAGATTCATACGATCAAAATGGTCCTTATACCTTTGAGGCTGGACCAGTAAAGCACTTGCGGACTGATATTAGTTTTGATTTAGGTTCCTTGACTCCTATTGAAATAACAACAGCGCTCCACCCTACTCCAGCTGTTAGTGGATTACCGAGGGCATTGGCAATTGAAATGATTGAGGCCGTTGAAAAGCATGATTTGAATTATGATAGATCTTTGTATACTGGTTTTTTAGGTAGAATTTCTACCAATGAAACTAAACTTTATGTTAACTTGCGTTGTTGTCAATTATTCAGCGATACAGCTTGTTTGTATTTGGGTGGTGGGTTCACTAAAGATTCAATAGTTGAAGATGAATGGGAAGAAACTGAAAGAAAAAGTAAAACATTATTATCTGTAATTCAAGATGTTAAATAATATTACCTCAAGTAATAAATTAATAGTACAATCTATTGTTTCCGCTTGTGTAGCATTTGGAATTAAGCGTGTCGTTATTTGTCCGGGTTCTCGTAACGCTCCGTTTAGTATTGCTTTTGATAATCATCCAACAATTCAAACATTTGTTGTACATGACGAGCGATCAGCCGCATTTTTCGCACTTGGAATGATTGACGAATTAAATGAACCGGTTGCCTTAGTTTGTACTTCTGGTTCGGCAATTCAAAATTTTTCACCTGCTGTTTCAGAAGCGTTTTATCGGGAATTACCATTAATTGTCCTTTCAGCAGATCGTCCAAAAGCTTGGGTAGATCAAGGAGATGGACAAACTATTCGGCAAGAAAATGTCCTCAAAGATCACGTGAACTATTTTTTAGATCTGACTGATGATCAAACATCCGAGGAATATCAGTGGTTTGCTAAACGCGAATTAAACACCGCTTTTTTACATGCATTGAATGATTGGAAGGCCCCTATCCATATAAACGTTGGATTGCATGAACCGTTGTATGATACATCAGAAATTTCAGTAACGCCTTTTGATAAAAGAGAAGAAGTTTCTTTCAATTCAATGTTTCAGGCAGAAACACAAGAAAAAATTAAAAACTCTCTTTCGTCCAAAATATTGGTTTTATGTGGTCAAATGCCTGTCAATAGTCAATTACAGAATTTATTAATACGATTTTCGTTTAATTCAAATGTTGCTCTTCTTGTTGAGAATACTTCCAATGTGAGTCATAACAATTTTGTGCATTGCATTGATCGAACTTTGAACATGATTTCGGAAGATAAAATGGCTGAATTTAAACCCGATTTATTAATCACATTAGGTGGAGCTGTCGTTTCCAAAAAGATAAAATCATTTCTACGTAAACTTGCTCCAAAAGAACATTGGAAAGTGGGAACTTCTTTTCCATACATGGATACTTATCAATGTGTTACGCATATTTTTAAATTGAATCCAATTGATTTCTTTCAACAAGTCAGCGCATTGGAATATCCACAAAACACTATGAATTACGGTGCATTGTGGCGGCAAAAGGATTTGATTGCGAAGGATAAGGCAAACGATATTTTAGATCAATTGTCCTATTCAGACATGCGTATTTTTGACCTGATTTTTCAATTCATACCAAATGATTGTGTTTTACACATGGCGAATAGTTCCGTTGTTCGATATTGTCAATTGTTTGATCCGATTGCGGGTGTTCAATATCGTGGAAATAGAGGTACAAGTGGTATTGATGGTAGTACGAGTACCGCTGCCGGATCATCCGTAGTTAACCCAAATAAACTTCATGTTCTCATTTCAGGAGATGTTTCTTTTTTTTACGATAGCAATGCGCTTTGGAACACGTATTTAGGTGGTAATTTTTGTATTATTTTAATCAATAATTCAGGCGGAGGAATTTTTAGAATCATTCCAGGACCGAGTACATCTGCGCAAAGAGACACTTATTTTGAGGCTACCCATTCAACCGATGCAAAGGGAATTTGTGAATCCTATAATATTGATTATCAATCTACTGATACATTGGAGAACTGCCAAGAACTTTTATCAAATTTCTTTTTAACAACTGGAAAGGATAGGCCAAGATTAATTGAGATAAAAACGCCTAGGGAGGAAAATGCCACTATTTTAGACACCTATTTTTTTTATTTGAAATCGTAGATTGCTACTAGTTAAAAACGTAATTTTGAAGGATGGATTTTCATTTAGTTTCTGACTTTCAACCTACCGGTGATCAACCCGAAGCGATCAAACAGTTGATATCTGGAATAAAGCAGGAAACTCAAGCGCAAACCTTATTAGGAGTAACCGGAAGTGGAAAAACGTTTACGGTAGCCAATGTAATCCAAGAAATTAATCGACCCACGTTAATACTATCTCATAATAAGACACTTGCCGCTCAGTTGTATGGCGAATTCAAGCAATTTTTTCCTGAAAATGCAGTTGAGTACTTTGTTTCATATTACGATTATTATCAGCCAGAAGCGTATTTACCTACAACAGATACGTACATAGAAAAGGACCTTCAAATAAATGATGAAATAGAAAAATTAAGGTTATCGGCTACCTCTGCCCTCTTGTCGGGACGTAAAGATGTTTTGGTGGTAGCTTCTGTTTCATGTATTTATGGAATTGGAAATCCAAACGAATTCCAAAAAAGTATTTTATATATTAAGAAAGGAGAAGAATATTCTCGGAATAAATTTCTTTTTCGCCTAGTTGAAAACTTGTACCAAAGAGCTACAGATATAGATTTCAAAAGAGGCAGTTTTCGCGTTAAAGGAGATACAATAGAAATTTATTTAGCCTATACCGACTATGGATTACGCGTTGAATTTTGGGGAGATGAAATTGAAAAAATATCAGCTTTCGATCCTGAAACAAGCACCGTACTTGAAATTTATGAAGAAATAAATATTTATCCCGCAAACATTTTCGTTTCAAGTCCGGAAAATACCAAACGAGCTGTAGATCTCATTTTTGAAGATATGGTTCTCCAGGTTGAAAACTTTAAAGAAGAAAAAAAAATATTTGAAGCGAAGCGATTAGAAGAAAGAGTATCCTATGATTTAGAAATGATTCGTGAATTGGGATATTGCTCTGGTATTGAAAATTATTCGCGCTATTTTGATGGTCGAGAACCTGGCGAACGACCGTTTTGCTTAATCGATTATTTTCCCGATGATTTCTTACTTGTCATTGATGAAAGTCATGTTACTATTCCGCAAGTTCGAGGAATGTATGCGGGTGATCGTGCTCGGAAAATTAATCTGATCGATTATGGATTCCGCTTGCAGGCTGCAATTGATAACCGACCATTGAGATTTGAAGAATTTGAAGGCATGATGAATCAAGTAATTTATGTTTCAGCCACCCCCGCAGATTATGAATTAGTTCATTCCGAAGGAATTGTCGTGGAACAAGTTATTAGGCCAACGGGATTATTGGATCCTGTTATTGAGGTGCGTCCAAGTTTAAATCAAATTGATGATTTAATGGAGGAAATTCAACGCAGAATAGCAGTAAATGAAAGAACATTGGTAACAACGCTAACCAAACGAATGGCGGAAGAGTTACAAAAGTATTTAGATAAAATGGGGATTAAATGTCGCTATATCCACTCTGATATTGATACGATTGAACGGGTTGAGATTCTTCGAGATTTACGTTTGGGAGAGTTTGATGTGTTGATTGGGGTGAATTTATTGCGTGAAGGACTAGATTTACCAGAGGTTTCATTTGTCGCCATTTTGGATGCCGATAAAGAAGGGTTTTTACGCAACGAACGTTCACTTACCCAAACTATTGGTCGTGCGGCACGTAATATAAATGGATTCGTAATCATGTATGCGGATAAAATGACGAAATCGATGCAACGAACGATTGATGAAACGTTAAGAAGAAGAAGTATTCAAATTGCGCATAACCAAGAACATGGTTTTGTTCCAACTGCTTTAAATAAATCCATTGATAAAATACTGGAATCCACCAAAGTTGCTGATGGTGACCCTGCCTTGCGATTATCTAAATATGAGCGTACTAAAATTGTTCAAAAAGCCGCTGAATCGTCTGGTTTATATGTCGCAGCCGAGGACTTAGAAAAACAAATCATGTCCTTCAAAAAATTAATGGAAAAAGCAGCTAAAGAATTAGACTTTTTAGAAGCCGCAAGATTACGAGATGAGATGAATCTCCTAATTAACAAGCGCAATAAAAAATAAAGTGTTTCCTAAAGGTAGATTGTATGAATAATCGAATTATTTTTGTCAAAAATTAGAAACAAAATGCCATTAATATCAGTCAAAGCAAATGAAATGCCTGCTTCACCCATTCGGAAGCTCGTACCGTATTCTGAAAAAGCAAAAAAAGAGGGAAAAGTGGTTTATCACTTGAATATTGGTCAACCTGATATTGAAACTCCCGAAGTTGCCTTGGCTGCCATACATAATTTTGAGCCAAAAGTGATAGAATATAGTCATTCTGCTGGTTTTGAAAGTTACCGAAACAAATTAGCCACGTATTACCAATCAGTAGGTATTCCTGTCTTACCAGAGCATCTTTTGGTAACTACAGGTGGATCTGAAGCGTTGATTTTTGGATTGATGACCTCATGTAATCCAGGAGACGAAGTAATTATTCCTGAACCATTTTATGCCAATTACAACGGTTTTGCAGTGATGGCTGGGCTCACTGTTGTTCCGGTTACGGCTAGAATTGAAGATGGTTTTGCCTTACCTCCAATCGAGGAGATTGAAAATAAAATCACTTCTAAAACCAAAGCAATTGTTATTTGTAATCCCGGAAATCCAACCGGATACCTATATTCTAAGGAAGAATTAGAAAAATTAGCAGAAGTGATCAAAAAACATGATTTGTTTCTTTTTTCCGATGAAGTGTACAGAGAATTTTGTTACGAAGGAGCAGTTCCATTTTCAACTATGAATCTACCAGGAATCGATGAAAATGTAATCATGATTGATTCTGTTTCTAAACGATATTCCATGTGTGGAGCGCGAATTGGAACGTTAGTAACGCGCAATAAAGACGTGATGGCTGCGGCACTAAAATTTGGACAAGCCAGATTATCTCCTCCAACGGTGGATCAATTTGCTGCAGAAGCGGCTCTAGAAACGCCACAAAGTTATTTTGACAATGTGGTGGCGGAATATGTTGAACGAAGAAATATTTTAGTGAATGGATTGAATGCTCTCGAAGGTGTTTTTTGTCCAATGCCACAAGGTGCATTTTATGCTGTTGCAAAACTCCCTGTGTATGATGCCGATGTATTTTGTCAATGGTTATTGGAAGATTTTTCATTCGAGGGACAAACAGTTATGATGGCGCCTGCAAGTGGTTTTTATGCAACCAAAGGATTAGGGAAACAAGAAGTACGTTTGGCGTATGTATTGAATCAAGATTCGCTAAAAAAAGCCGTTAAATGCCTTGAAGAGGCGCTTAAAGTTTATCCAGGAAGAACGAATTAATAGTGATCGGAATCTTTATCAAAAACTGATAAAAATCATTTCTCTAGAATTGAATTTCATGTTATTTTGTTTCTGGAATTTGAATAGATTTCCTATTATTGAAAAATAATTCAGTAAATTTAGTCACTTTATAAATTAATGCAATGCCTTTTTATCATTCACTCGTTAACATACCAAACAAAAGACATACGGTTTTTAAAAACCCAGATGGCGGAATTTATTACGAGCAATTGTTTGGAACCATTGGTTTTGATGGGATGTCCTCCCTACTCTATCACATTCAACCGCCAACGGCTGTTATAGAAATAGTTCAAAAGCAATCCGTTGCTCCAGAAATTGGATTGGATAAAAACATGCAAATGAGGAGTTTGCAAGGGTTTAATGTGGAGCCAAACGATGATTATTTGGAGAGTAGAACACCGATGTTGGTGAATAATGATGTTTACATTGAATTGGCTTCTCCGAGAAAATCGATGACCGATTATTTCTATAAAAATGCGGATGCAGATGAAGTGATTTTTATTCACCGAGGAAATGGCACGCTAAAAACACAAATGGGGAACCTTGAATTTTCTTATGGGGATTATTTAGTTGTTCCTCGTGGCATGATTTATCAAATGCATTTTGAATCGGAAGATAACCGTTTGTTGATTATTCAGTCTTTTCATCCGATTTATACGCCCAAAAGGTACAGAAATTGGTTTGGACAATTGTTAGAACATTCACCTTATTGCGAAAGAGATATTCGTCGTCCTCAGAACTTGGAAACACATAATGAAAACGGACGATTTCTTATCAAAATTAAGAAAGAAGATACGATGTATGACTATGTTTATGCACATCACCCATTCAATGTAGTT
>CAMAQX010000067.1 GCA_945860455.1 Lishizhenia tianjinensis | reverse complement strand
ATGGCTGTACATGATTTGAATACGCTTTATATAGCCATGTTCCTGGTAATTATGGGTAATGGTTTTTTCAAACCGAACATATCCTCCTTATTAGGTAATTTATACAACAACGAACAATACAAAAATCAAAAAGACGAAGGCTATAATATTTTCTACATGGGAATAAATATCGGCGCATTCGTTTGTAATTTCTTTGGTGCAGCATTATATAACATGCTTGGTTGGGGCGCTGCTTTTATGGCCGCTGGTGTTGGAATGTTTGTGGGATTGGCTATCTTTTGGTTTGCAACAAAACATATCAAAGAAGTGGATGTGATTAAGCCTAGGTCACCAAACGATATGCCCTTACTGAAGATTTTTGGAGTGGTGCTTTTACCTGCATTGACTTTTGGAGTGATTGGCTATTTTTTACCTGAACCCATTATTGGTTCGCACAGCACTGATGCCTTTCTGTTTGGGTGTGTCCCTGTGATTTTCTTCTACGCAAACTTGCTTTATCGAGCACCCGCCGAAGAGAAAAAACCAATGGCAGCTATGCTCGCGATATTTTCTGTGGTCATTGCTTTTTGGGCCGTTTTTAAACAAAATGGTTCAACCTTAAATACATGGGCTGACCGTTATACAGATCGTGAAATCCCCACTGCAATGGTTTCGACCATGAGTAATTTACAATTAGTTGACACGATTACGTATGCTAAGGATAGCGTTGTTGTGATGGACAACCAATTTCGTGTAAAGGATAAAAAACTGAAAGAATTTGCTTTTCCTTCGTATTTTAAAAACATGCCAGAAGAAAACATCCCAAAAGAAGGAACAAATTTATACCTATTCAACACCAATTTATTTCAATCAGTAAATCCATTTTGGGTAATTGCACTCACCCCTTTGATATTAGCATTTTTTGCTTTTTTACGCAGAAATGGAAAAGAACCGTCAACACCGGCAAAAATTGCTATTGGTTTATTAATTTCAGCGCTGTCTTGCCTTGTGATGGTTTGGGCGGTTGAATATAACGACAATGGTTCAATCAAAGCAAGCTCTTGGTGGTTTATTTCATCGTATGCAGTAATTACCATTGGAGAGCTATTTCTTAGTCCTATGGGTCTTTCCCTTGTAAGTAAATTAAGTCCACCGAGAATTACAGCATTAATGATGGGAGGCTGGTTTTTGGCGACTTCCATTGGTAATAAACTATCCGGTGTCCTAAGTAGCTTGTGGGATGGTTATTCGGATAAAGCTGATTTTTTCTGGGTGAATGCTGCATTTCTTGCATTTGCATCGCTGATGATGTTCTTTATGCTAAAATGGTTGAATAAAATCTTTAAGGAGTATACCTAGTCCTTTTCAATCACAATAGGCAAAACCTTTTCTATGACTACAAGAATTGTAAAAACAGAAAGTGTAAGCCAATCAAACGGAGTCAATTCTTTTGTAATAAATGCCCAGCCGAAGAAATAAATCCCTTGTAAAAAATAGATCAAAAACAAAAAAAGTAAGAAAATAATGGTGTTTGGATTTCTTCTCCAGAACAACACCATCGAAACAAGTATTCCAAGCCACACGAAAGCAGCAAGGACATGGTGAATTTTTAATGCCCAAATTAATTCATCAAACGTGTACCCTAAATTTTGAGAATTAGCAGATATCAATTGGTCTACCTGAATTTGTTTCTGATTAAAAATCAGGGAACGAAAGAATACTGATGCTCCCCCCAATAAATGCCAAACTAAAAAAATAACACCTATAATGGAATTGATATAAAATACACATCGAACAAAAATTCCAGGGTTTTCAGCACCTAAAATGGCCCTTTTCAGCTTAACCAACAAGGGGACTGGACTTTGCATAAAGTTTTCGTCAAAAGGCTGGTCGAAAATTTTCATATTGGGCTTCTAAATTGTAATTTCGTAACATGCAAAACTACTTGGAAGAAACGAAATATCTAAACTTTAATCACCCACAATTTGAAGTTTTTTTTAACAAGTTTCAACCAACCGAGAATAAAATAGAGAATGCCATTAAACTCTATGAGTTTGTGCGGGATTCATTTTTATATGATCCATACCACCTAAATTTAAGAGATGAAGCACTACAAGCAAGCGCTGTCATTCTGAAAAAAAGAGCTTGGTGCGTTGAAAAAGCAATAGTATTAACGGCCTGTTTTCGCAAAGCTGGAATCCCCGCTAGGCTTGGTTTTGCCATTGTAAAAAATCATATCGGGGTTGAAAAATTAACACACTACTTACGAAGACCCGAAATTGTATTTCATGGGTTTGTTGATGTGTTCCTTGAAGGGAATTGGAGTAAATGCACCCCTGCCTTTGATACGCGCATTTGTAATTTTAATAAAGTGGAAGTACTACGTTGGGATGGAGAAACCGATTCATTATTTCAAGAATATTTGCACGAACAGAAGTACATGACATATATTCATCAATATGGTGTTTTTGACGATGTACCCGTTGAATTAATGCATGATGAAATGAGAAAATATTATCCCCATTTATTTGAAGAATCATTTGATTCTAAAGAGTTTTCATTTCATTATAATCCATGAATAATTTCAACATAATTGAGGAATTAGGAGGACAAAAAAATCGGAAATTTAGTTCGATATTTCTTGTTCAAAGAAAATCAGACCAAGAGAAATATGTTTTAAAATGCGTCGAAAAGAAAGCGCACACGATCCTTCAACAAGAAAAATTAAGGCTCGAATCTCAATTTCAGGGAAAAGAACCCTTTTTACAAAAAACAATTGATTGCTGGGAAGACTCACAATCGATTTACCTTTTAAAAGAATACATTGTCGGTGAACCTTTAGACAGTTGGTGGAACAAACAAAACACTCCGAAATTGGAACGGATAAAATTTCTAATTGCTGGACTTGCTCCTGCGTTCAACTATTTAAAGGAAAACAAAATCGCTCATAATGACATTAAACCCAGTAATATATTGGCGTCATCAAGAAATGGAAAAACTGAATTAATTTTGATCGATTTTGGACTAGCATTTTACTTTCCAAAAACGGATAATCAGGAGGTTTTATTTTCATTGGGGTACTCTTCTCCTGAATTAATTTTGTCGAAAAAATCCATCGTTAATCATTCAAGCGACATATTTTCACTCGGAATAGTGTTCTACCAACTTTGGACTGGAAAAATCCCATTAACACATCCAAATCCTACCGTTTTTACGAATCTACAAATTACGCAT
Organism: Lishizhenia tianjinensis; assembly: GCA_945860455.1. Lineage (GTDB taxonomy): Bacteria > Bacteroidota > Bacteroidia > Flavobacteriales_D > Crocinitomicaceae > UBA952. The sequence goes on along the minus strand of CAMAQX010000067.1, from coordinate 8,165 downwards.
GCGTTAACCAATTCAGATAGTATTCCTGATAAACTGTTTCAGATAATTGCAAAAATGTGTGTGAAACATCAATTTAGATTACCACCTAATCAATTAACAGAAGATGAAGTAATTAAGGCCTTGATAGAAGCACAAAAAAGACGCTATTTTTCTATTGATGATGTAATCCTAGACACACAGCAGATGGAAATAAAATCGAGATGGAAATGCTTAATAAAAATCTTTTCTAAATCCAATCGCCGTAACAAATAATATTCGTTGATTTGGAAAATAAGAAGTTTGAATGTTCGTGTTACTCGGTGAGGCAAAAAGAATATAATCCAAAGACGCATCTATGTAAAATGTTCCGAAAGTTGGCATGGTATACTTTAACCCTCCCTGCAATCCCAAACAGATACTCAAGATAGTTCCTTTTCCTAATGATGTTTCGTCTAAGGTATAACTTGACTCATTGTATTTAGCAACACGATAACCAATATTATTGATCATCAACATTGTTTTCCCGCCACCATAACCGGAAAAGCCATTATCAAAACCATTTCCAATGTAAGAACGAGTTCCACCCTCAATCATTACGAAATTTGTTTTATTGAGGTAATTAACGGGAATTTGATAAGGGGAAATGTTAAAATCTTTACCAACAGCTACTGCCTGAGATGAATCTTCTTCAAATCGCGGAAAAAAATAACTCATTCGACCAAAAAATGTTACTTGATTGTTCTGAGGCAATTCACCCCCTAAGTGTAATCCATAGAAGGATTTTTTCACTCCAAAAGGATTCAACAAACTCGTTCCACCTGAAATACTCATTTGAGAAAATACCGATGTCATGCTTAGGATCACAAACACCAAAAACAAATGGATTAGCTTCATTATTTTTTAAATTTATTGTTAACAAATGTAAGTTACTTTTCTGTTTTTCCGAAATTTAAACTTCAATTAGTAAAATTTCTGCAATTTTTTCAACACATTTCATGCCATCAATAGCCGCAGAGACAATTCCACCAGCATATCCGGCTCCTTCACCACAAGGATATAAACCTGTAAGTTGAACATGTTGAAATGATTCTTTATCTCTAGGAATTGAAACGGGAGAAGATGTCCGAGACTCAGGTGCCATCAATACAGCTTCTGAAGTCAAAAACCCATTCATTTTTTTACCAAATTCCTTGAATGCTTTTTGGAGACGAACCGTAATGAAATCAGGAAAAAGCTTGGTTAAATCCACACTTACAACACCCGGTTGATAAGAGGTTTTGGGTAAATCTATTGATTTTTTTCCTTGCATAAAATCCGTTAACCGTTGCGCTGGAACTTGTTGCGTTTTACCCGCCATTTCCCATGCATTTCTTTCAATTTGCTTTTGGAAATTCAAGCATGAAAAAGGATCTTCGTTATTACTCGAAATATCCTCTGGACTAACACTTACAACAATTCCTGAATTAGCGTATGGATTATTTCTTTTGGAAGGCGACCATCCATTGGTAACCACTTCCTCTTGCTCGGTTGCACAAGGCGCCACAATTCCACCTGGACACATACAAAATGAAAAAACGCCTTTCGAATCTACTTGTTCGACTAGTGAATAGGTAGCCGGGGGTAAATAATCATCATTTAATCGGCCGTGGTATTGAATGCTATCAATTAATGACTGGTCATGCTCAATTCGTACCCCAATAGCAAAAGGTTTGGCGTGAATTTCAATTCCTCTTTTATCCAATAAATAAAAAATATCTCGTGCCGAATGTCCAGTTGCTAAAATCAGTTGGGTGAAATCAAATTTTGTTGATTCATTTATCTCAATTCCGGAAATAGTTCCATTCTCAATAAAAATATCCGTTAGTTTTGAGTTAAAATGCACTTCCCCTCCAGCTTCAATTATAGCCTCACGCATAGCCGTTATAATGGCAGGAAGTTTATTGGTCCCAATATGCGGATGAGCATCAATAGAAATATCTGAAGAAGCGCCAAAATGCACAAACCAATCCAAGACTTTCTTTAAGTCACCTCTTTTTTTAGAACGCGTATATAATTTTCCATCGGAATACGTTCCTGCTCCTCCTTCGCCAAAACAATAATTGGACTCTGGATTGACAATCATTTCTTTGTTAAGCTTCGCCAAATCCCTTCGTCTTGAACGCACATCTTTTCCACGTTCAAAAACAATTGGCTTCAATCCAAGTTCGATGGCCCGCAATGCAGCAAATAATCCAGCAGGGCCTGCACCAATTATTGCAAGCTGTTTTTTCGAAGCCACGTTGCTCGATGAGAAACTTGCTGAATCCTGAGACACAATCACTTCATCAGAAACGATAAATGTCCCCAAAACGAGGATTTCTTTTTTCCGTGCATCCAAACTTCTTTTTTTCCAATGAAAATTCAATTTAGCGAGGTCAAATCCAGAAAGTTCGGCTAATTTATTTTTAATAAACTCCTCATTTTTCGCCTGATCGGGGAGCATTTTGAATTGAATTTCCTTTTCCATCAGCCTTCAAAAATTACTGAAAGAAACCAAAGTTTGTTATATAAACTATGAATTGGTTTTGATACAGGCGTATTGTCCTGAATAAAAGTATTTTGAAAACCATGAGAATATTTCAGCTCAAACGCTAATTTAAAATAAGGCAAAAAGAACTCTACCCCTCCCCCAACTTGATATTGAAAGTCATGTTTACGTATTTTGACATACGGATCAATGAAATTTTGTGCAGCTTTTTCTTGAGATTGTAAATCGAGGGAATATTGCGCTCCTCCCAAGAAGTAAGCGGCAAAATTGTTATACCTCAATGTTCGATACTGAAACATCAAGGGAAAATCTAAACTCGTGGAGTTGACGCGTTCCTCCTCCACTATATCGAATGTTTTAGAGGTGTCTGGGTTTTCGAAGGTATACAACAATACCTTTTCTTGAAAGGAAAGTGAGGGCATCAAACGCAATCTAAAGGTAGGTTTCCAAATTTTCATGGTGGTTAATATTCCAACTTGCCCACCTGGTTGCGCTTTTGTAGTCAGTGATTTTACGCCAAATTTCTCGTATGCATTTAGGACAGGTAAAGCAGAAAAATCAGCTTGGTTTACTCCTAGCATAAAACCAAAATGAAATAAACGATCATCAAATTTCTTGTAATTCCATGTCTTGTAAGGCTGACTCAAAAAGTCAAAAGGTGCAGCAAGCAATAAAAGTATTAAGAAATTTCTCACACCTACAAAACGAAATAAGTTACTGAAAATTACATTTAGCTATTTGGTACCCGAATATATGGTTGCAATTCCACCTGAAACGGTAAATGAAGCAACATTTTCAAATCCCACTTGAATCAAAATATCTCGAAATGCTTGTCCTTCGGGAAAAACTTTCACTGATTCGGGTAAATAGGAATATGCACGTTGATCTTTGGAAAAAAGTTTACCAAAAAACGGTATAAAGTAATTGGAATAAAAGCTAAAAAACTGTTTAATAGGAAAAGATTTAGGTTTAGAAAATTCTAAAACAACTGCTTTTCCTCCAGGTTTTAATACACGTAACATTTCGGACAATCCTTTTTCGAGATTTTCAAAATTTCGAACTCCAAATCCTACGGTAATAGCATCGAATGCTTCATTTTCAAATGGCAAATTTTCTGAATCACCTAGACGAAGCGATATGATATGATCAACCTGCTTGCTTTTCATTTTCTCCATCCCAACTTTCAACATTCCTTCAGAGATATCAACTCCGATAATATTGTTCGGATTTATTTTCAATGCTTCCAGCGCAAAGTCTCCAGTACCTGTAGCAATATCAAGCATGCGCTTGGGCTTGATGGACTTTAATTCCTTTATTGCTCGCCTTCTCCACAATTTATCAATCCCTAAAGAAAGAAAATGATTCAAGAAATCATATTTTGCGGAGATGTTGTTGAACATTGTAGCAACCTCTTGTTTTTTTGAGGTTCTATCGTCCCCGTATGGTTTTACAATTTTCTCTGACATAATATAACTTTAACAAGTTAAGAATTGAATAGTTTTAACATTTCCGATTTTAATTCCGCAGGATGAATACTAACCACGCCTGATTTTTCACACACAATTCCACCGGCCAAATTAGAAATCTGAGCTACTTCCTGCATCGAACATCCAACCGTTAGGCAAAGCGTTGCAACAGCTATAACAGTATCTCCTGCTCCACTTACGTCGGAAATAGTACGCAGATGAGCTCCAAAATAATCAATTTTTGAATGATCTGATATTGCTACACCATGCTCAGAAAGAGTAACAAAGGTAAATTTATTATTAATTTTCTGGTGTAAAATATCGATCGCTTTTTCGAATTCACTTTTTTGTGTTGCAAAATCAAACTGCATTCCTAAACCCTCTTTTAGTTCCTTTAAATTCGGCTTAAAAAGAGTAACTCCCTGGTAGGAGAAAAAATTATTCTTTTTAGGATCAACGGTAGTGATAACATTAAATTCCTTTGCCCATTGTATGATTTGTGCGATCACTTTTTCGGTGAGTAATCCTTTATTGTAATCTTCAAAAATAATCGCATCAATTCCTGTAGAAACAATGCTGTGAATTTGGTTTAAAAAAGCGATTTCATCTTCAGAAGTTAAATAATCCTTCATCTCAGAATCTATCCGCAATAATTGTTGATTATTCCCTAAAATCCGAGTTTTAACCGTTGTTGTTCGACTTGACGTAGCGTAAATTGCTTTTGCATCAATTCCAGCTGTTTCACACAAACTTTTGATTTGATTGCCGTACTTATCATTGCCAATAACAGACCCTATAATCACATCAGCGCCAAGTGCAACGATATTCAGAGCAACATTTGCCGCCCCCCCTAATCGATCCTCTTCCGTAAGAAGTTCAACAATTGGAACAGGCGCTTCAGGAGAAATTCGGCTTACATTACCAATCATGTATCTATCAAGCATAACATCGCCAACGACAAGTATTTTCTTGTTTTTAAACGATTGAAAAAGTTGTTCTATATCCATGGAAAGATTAGCTCAATTTTGCTAAGGCTACTTTAATTCTACGCATCACTTCAAGTAAAGTTTCTTCAGCCGCTGCATAGGAAATTCGTATACAATTTGGATCACCAAAAGCATCACCCAATACTAAGGCAACTAATGCTTCATCGAGTAGGTATAAACACAAATCATTTGAGTCTTTGATAACCTTACCATTGTAAGATTTACCAAAAAAATAAGAAATATCCGGAAACACATAAAAAGCACCTTCAGGAACATTCGCTTTTACTCCTTCCATTTCATTCAATTTCTCCAAGACCAAATCCCTTCTGTGATAAAAAGCGGTAATCATATCGATTAATAAGGCAGGATCAGCATACATTGCTGTAATTGCAGCCCTTTGAGTTATTGAACAAGTGGCAGAAGTGAATTGACCTTGCATTTTATCACAAGCTGAAGCGATTTCTTTTGAGGCGCCAATATATCCTAAGCGCCAACCGGTCATGGCCCATGCTTTTGAAAGACCATTAACAGTTACAACTTGGTTATACACCTCCGGAAATTGAGCTAAGCTTTCATGATGTCCTGAAAAATTAATGTGTTCATAAATTTCATCACTAATAACAACAAGTTGAGGATGTTCTTTTAAGACTTGAGCAAGTTCAAATAATTCTTTCTTACTGTAAACAGAACCTGTTGGATTACAAGGAGTTGAAAATATCATCATCCTCGTTTTTGGTGTAATTGCTTTCTTTAATTGAGCTGCTGTAATTTTAAAATCAGAATCTATTGTGGCTGGAATTACAACAGAATTTCCTTCTGCTATTTTGACAATTTCCAAATATGAAACCCAATAAGGCGCCGGAATAATTACCTCATCGCCTGGATTTATAATACTCAAAACAACATTTGCAATTGATTGTTTTGCACCTGTAGAAACAACTATCTGATCCTTCGAATATTCTAAACCATTATCACGCTTAAATTTAAATGCTATACTCTCTCGTAAATCATCATAACCAGCCACAGGGGTATACATCGTGAAATTTTTGTTCATCGCCTCTAACGCAGCATCCTTTATAAATTGAGGGGTGAAAAAATCTGGTTCTCCAAGCGACAAAGAAATAATATCTTTTCCAGCAGCTTTTAATTCTCTGCTTTTTCTAGACATGGCAATTGTAGCCGATTCCTCCATTGAATTAATTCTATCCGATAATTGAATCATTATATTAATTGTTTAACAATGCAAATCTAGGAATTACATTAAGAATTACAGTTATTACCGTTGAAAGTTTCATTTAAAAGACTTTCACCTAAATTTCTAAACGTGTTTTATTGCCCAATTTACATTGTCATTATTAAAAATTAATTTATGTTTGTAACGATACGTTTTTAAAAATCATTAATCAATCATTTCATAAAATTATTAAATCCATGAAAAATAAAATTATTTTAGCTTCGGCACTTTTCTTATCAGGATCCTCATTTGCTCAATTGTTTTCGGATGACTTTGAATCATACGCTGTTGGATCTTTTATCGGGCCACAATCCAGCTCATGGACAACATGGTCTGGAACGGAAGGTGGTGCTGAAGATGCTTCAGTAACAAACAACCAAGCAAGCAGCGGAACTAACTCCATTTATCTTTCTTCAACGGCTGCGAGTGGCGGTCCACAAGATGTTGTATTGGATTTTGGCCCAGTCTACAATAGCGGTGTTTTTACCTTTCAATCTGATTTTTATGTGAATACGGGAAAAACCGGTTATTTCAATTTTCAAGCATCTCAAACCATTGGAACTACTTGGGCATTGAATGTTAATTTTGATGCAGGTGATCTGTATATCGATGATGGATTAACCTCTAATTTAGCGGTAAGTACTTATCCGGAAGCGGCATGGTTCACCTTGAAAATTGAAGCAAACCTCACCCTAAAAGTTTGGAAAGCCTATGTCAATGGAAACCTAATTGGCACATGGATAAATGGTGTAAATGCATTGGCATCAACAGATTTCTTCCCTGTAACAAACAGCCAATTTTATGTTGACGATGTAAGCTTTGATCATCAACCATATACCCAATCTACTTTAAACGGTATGACTGCTATGGTTGATATGGGTGGAGAAATAGCTGGTCAAACGGTTTTACCAAAAATTACAATTGTAAATGCTGGTCAGACGGCTATAACATCCTTTGATCTTAATTTGAATTATGGTGGAACAGACTATCCACAAAGTGTTACAGGAGTAAACATAGCTAGTGTAGCTAATTATGCAGTTACCTTATCCCCATTAAGTCTTGTAGCCGGAAATCAAGCAGTAGTTGCGAGTATTTCCAATGTTAATGGAGCAACAGATGATGTAAGTAGTGACGATACATTAACAAATTCAATAAATCCTATCGTACCAGCAGCAGGTAAAATGGTTGTAAGTGAAGAAGGAACTGGAACATGGTGTCAATGGTGTCCACGTGGTGCTGTTTTCATGGATCAATTCAACACAAAATACAACGAGTTTTGGGCAGGTATAGCTGTACATAACGGCGATCCAATGACGGTTACCGATTATGACGCGGCATTTGGCGGATTAATTGCTGGATACCCAAGTGCTTTAGTAGATAGAGGGACGGATGTTGATCCATCTGGAATGTCACCTGAATTTTTTGACCGCTTACAAACACCACCAGTTGCCGTTTTAACAAATGGAGCAACATGGAACGCTACAACCAGAGAATTGAATGTTTCTGTTACGGCAGATTTTGCACTGGCAGCAAATAACAATTACAAATTAGCGTGTGTATTGACAGAAGATGGTGTAACTGGAACTGGCTCTGGATACAATCAATCGAACGCATACGCAGGGGGAGGAAATGGAGCAATGGGTGGTTATGAATTATTAGCTAGTACAGTACCAGCAGCACAAATGGTGTATGACCATGTGGCTCGTGCAATTGCACCAAGTTTCACTGGTTATGCTAATAGTTTTCCTGCAACCGTTGCCCCAGGCGCGCAGCACACCATCAATTTTTCATTTATTCTTCCAGCGACTTGGGATGAAAATTCAATACATATTATTGGTATGATAATCGCTCCAGATGGAAGAATTGATAATGCAGGAAAAGCTACAATTACAGAGGCTGTAAATACTGGTTTCCAGGCAGGAAGCAATGCAGGATTATACGAAGCATTAACCAATCAATTGGATGAAATGGTG
>CAMAQX010000066.1 GCA_945860455.1 Lishizhenia tianjinensis | reverse complement strand
TGCATACATCATCCATTCAAAGGGATAAATTTTTATCCATTGTGTATTACCACTGGCATCAAGCTTCATGTTAAAAGCTCTACTTGCCCCCTGAGCATATAAACCGCTAACAATATAACCAGAATCTGCTGTTTGTTGAATACTGCGTCCACCTTCTTGAGCTGCTGTCCCAAAAATATTAAACCATTCAATATTTCCACAGACATCTAATTTATACACATATATATCACAGTCACCATGAGATCCATTTCCTTCATGCTGACCAGTAGCTACAAAACCTCCATCAAGTGTGGTTGCTAATTGCAATGCACCTTGCATTCCACCTAAATTGTATTTCCTATAAAATGTATTATCTTGAGAAAAACCTTGAAAATAGGTTAAAAAAAGAAGAGCGAGAACAGATAAATATTTATTCATATGTCCGAATTATTTTGAAGTTTTTGGGTTCATATCCAATCGCATCAACCAAATTCAAGATTACCTCATCAGACAGTTCTTTATCCTTTTGAGTAAAAAAGTGTAATTGCAATTCATCATCTTTAATCATACCCTCTGCTCCTTTTTTTGTCAACAAATCCATTAATTTTGGAGAAAGAAAAGGACACATTAATGCATGTGCCTCAGCCGATACAACATAGTTCACCTTACTTTGTGAAAACGCGATACTACTCGCCATTAAAATTGTAAAAAATACTACTTTTTGCATATTTATTATTTAATTATTGTTATGTGACCATGAATTGTTTGATCGTTACTACTGATTTTGTAAAAATATATACCCTCAGTTAATTCACTCCCATTCAAATCCTTACCCGTAAACGGCATATCATTTCGTCCTGCTTTATAAACCAAATTACCCCATCGATTGAGAATAAAAACCTCAAAATCGATGCACTCATTTACTAATTCATTAAAAGCAATCTCATCATTTGTACCATCATTATTCGGAGTAAAAACATTTGGAATTGTTTGTTGATCAATTGTTTCATCTAAAATAACGGTTATTATTTTTTCTATGGAGTACTGACAAGGAAAGTCATTATTTACAACAAAATTTACGATATAACTCCCCGATTCTTGGTACTGAAATGTCGAATTATTTGTGTTTTCTGCAAATAACATGGAATCTGTATACCAATAACTATTTAAAATCGTTTCGTTTGGAGGAAAATCACCTTGAAAATCAATGGAATAATCACAATTCTGGATGTAGTCAAAATTAATAGAGGGATTTGTTGGGACTTCGATTAATTGTGAAACAGTATCAGAACATCCTGCCAATTGGCTCGTTACTATAAAATCAACATTGGAAATACCAGAAGAACCAACATTCTGAACAAAATTTGAATCAATATTCGATACAAAATTACTATTTAAGTACCAATTATAATTAAGTACGTCATTAAATAAATTAGTATAGTTGGAGGTATTTGTAAGCGCCACATTTGTTGAATAACAATCAACTAAATAAGAAAAATTAGCTTGGGGTAGGTCATGAATTTGAACTTGTATTGTGTCAGTCTGTGAACACAGATTTATATCAATTGCAGTTACGATATATTGAAATTGACCGATTGTTGAAGGAGTATAATAATTTCCGTTTACACAATTCACATCCCATGAATAAGTAACATTCTGCGGTGAAACACCATTTAGGATAAGGGAATTACCTATACATATTAGCGTGTCATTACCGGCAGATAGTTGAGGATTTAAATTCACTTGGACAAAAACAGTATCAACCGAAGTACACAGATTACTATCAACACCAAGCACAATTAGTTCATTTAACAATAAAGGCAGCGTGGAAGCAACCCCATTTATAAGCGTGTTATTCCATAAAAAAGAAGAGGCTCCAACAGCAATTGGAATGTAAGTAGAACCCTCACAAATTAGTGTGTCATTGCCCGCAAAAACCTGAGGCTCTGGATAAATAATGAATTCTACAGTATCTGAATTGGTACAGGTTGTAATGGTATCATTAACTGTTAAAATATAAGGTAACAAAGAACTAGTTGTTGAATTATTAACGAATGATAATTGGGGATTTGAAATTACTGCAGATGATAAATACAAACTCGGATTCCATGCAAATTGACAATTCGGTGTTTGTAAGGCTTGTAAACTATAAGTTGCTTGGATACAAAAAGAGGTGTCTGTGCCTGCATCAATAATTGGAATTGGCCTTACTTCCAAACTATCACTAACCGAACAATAATTTGGAATTGTATATGTAACAGTATAAGATCCAGGAGCTAAATTATTGGGAGAAAAATTACCTACAGGAGAAACATTTTGTCCTGACCAAATTCCGTTGGATATGCTGGCTTGAAAATTTACTTGAGGAGAGTTTGAACAGATAAAATCAGGAATTGTAATAGTAGGATCGATAACATAAATGTTTTTTATTATTGTATCCGAGTTTGCACCACAAGTAGAGTAAAGATATATTGAATATACTCCAGGGTTGGGAAAAGTTAAAACGGGATCAATGTCGCCATTTAAAAATTGCCCTTCAATATTCCACTCTTGAAAACAAGTTAAGCCGACAATAGTTGTGTTCGAAAGAAAAATGGAATCGTTAACACATACAAGTGTATCCGATAAACTAAAATCAGGAATACTGGTGCACGATTGACAAAGATATTGGTCATTTGGTGTAAAACTCACCATACTTACTGCAGGAACATCATTTGCTAAATTAATCGCTTGTACAGTTCCCGCATTGACAGGAACCAAAGGAAAAGCGACATTTTGGAGAATCGGTGAATGCATTTGACAACCTACTTTACCAACACTATCTGTTTTAATAAATAAGGGATCAAAGCTAGCATCAACATTACCAAAATAGGGAGATGTGGTGAACGCAGATATTGAAAACCCATTATCATTGTTAAATTTTACTCCTACTCCTTTATCCCTGTCAGCACCACCATAAGTTCGTGACCATTGAGTTTGACCATTTTCATCAATTGAAAAAAGTAAGATGTCTTTTTCACCCAATGCTTCATAAATACTTAGGTTGTTGTTAATTGGGGTAGGAAATGAATTTGTATGTCCCAAAATGGCATAGCCTCCTGGGTATTTAACGATATCCCTAGACTGGTCTCTTCCATTTCCTCCAATTGCTCTTGACCAGATAACACTTCCATCCACCAATGAAATTTTAGATACTAAAACATTCTCATCAGAAAACCCTCCTGATAAAGTAGGTGAAGTAACCACTAAAGTATTTTCTAAATTATTAATTGCTCCCTTGCAAGACCAGGTTGTATGATCGACATCCGTCCACCCATTACCACCATAACCATTCATCCAAATTGGATTTCCTTGAGAATCGAATTTTCCTACTGCAATGTCTTTTCCTATAGAATTATTAACACTTGTAACGACAATGTCTCCACTGGGCAATTCATCCAACCACAGTCCCATGTCACCAAAACCATTAATTTGCTTGGTCCAAATTACATTTCCTAAACTATTCGTTCGTATTAAAAAAAGCAATCCCGCATTACGACCAAAAGATATCAAATCTCCGTTGGTTGATTCCTTCGTATACATCATCCATTCACATGCATATCGTTTAATCCAAATTACATTTCCTTGTTGGTCAATTTTCATATTGAAAGCCCTATACGTTCCGGTTCCGGAATAAAGCCCAGACACAAGATAATTCCCATCATTCAATTGAATGATACTTTTTCCTCCCTCTTGACCCGCGGTTCCATATATTTTAAACCATTCGATATTACCGCAAACATCTAATTTATAAACATAAATATCACAGTCTCCGTGAGAACCATTGCCTTCGTGTTGACCTGTCGCAATGAATCCTCCATCATTTGTCACCTCCAATTGGAGAGCACCCTGCATACCAGATAAATTATACTTTCGATAAAAGGTATTGTTTTGACAAAACAAGCCAGTAACAAACAAATTAAAAGTTACAATGAGAAGCGTTTTTAAAACCATCGTCCAATCTATGTAGTTAAAATATAACAAAAGTATGAAATAGTCATTGATTAAATTACTAATTAAATAAACTTGTTTTTTACATAACCTTCTATACACCAAATATTAACACTAAATTAAAACACTTGTCCTATCCACATTCAAACTTCACTTGTTTCAACCAACACATATAAACGCCTAAATCATTTTGGTGGAAATACAAGTTATACATGCCGATGGAACAAGAATAAAATTGATTGTTAGTGAAACCCGATGCAAAAGAAATTTTATCAAAGGTTTCTTCAAAGAAGATTTTTTTACCAATTCGAGTCAGTTTGGTTTTCATCAATTTTTCAAACTTCTTTTTACCCAACCTATTCAAATATTCTGATATGACTGCATTTGCATACTCCTCACCACTGAAAACTTCATTGGTTTGTATTTTCTTAATAATATATCGTTCAGACTTGAATAAATTAAAATCAATTCGTCTATTCTTCAAATATCGGGAGGCGATAAAATCATGTTCAATTGGATTCACATAATGAATATAGCGTTCGATATTCATATCTAAAAACTGAAAAAATATAGTTTTACATGGCTCTTTTTTCTCTAAAAAGCAACCAACGGGGTAAGATATGGATCGTTCAAAATACAATTCCGTTTCAACCCCAATAAATGAAGTAGTAAAAAACGTTTAGTTAAATTCAGGGACAAATTCAAAATAAAATAACGGGTTTTCACTTTCATCAAATTGAAAATAAAATTCACTTTTCATATTATTTATCTTTGTATGGTCTAAATTCGTCCATTGCTCTAAAATGAAATGCCCCTTGTTCACCTTGATAATCCCAAGATTCTTCGTTTTGAAAACGAAAAAGTGTTATCGCTCTCAATGAAACATCTTTGTCAGTATATACATACATAGTTTTTGGGTCATAACCCAAAAAATCGGCAAAATCACCCCTTGCTGCATAGTCAATAAACCAATTATTATCAATCAGCTGGGTGTCGATTCTCCAATAATCATAAGCCCTCAATAGATTATTCCCGTACATTTTTCCGAGATCAATATCACTCTCAAAAGGATAAATAAATGGATACCAATCATACGTTGGTTTTGATCGTAAATTATGCGCATATACCCCATTAGGGATACATGAAGCTATTTTATCATTTACTAATAATCCCCATTTTGATATTCCATTTCTAGAACAAGGGTGTGAAACATGAAATAAATACCTGTTAACATTAATTTTTGTTCTCATAACGGCGGTCATAAAAGTTAATACTCTCCCAGGACACGATTTTGTGCCTAGTTTATTTCCGTTATGTATTTGTGATAACTTTAAATATATTAATTTGTTTTGGAATTTCCAAAATTTTTTCTAAAAAAATAAAATAAAGTGATCTCGGGAAATTTTGAAAGTAGAAAAACGACAAGAATACGCTCAGTTAAAGATTACTTTACAAATAGCTTTTTACTGCTTGGAATTAATACCAATTTTGCCGTATCATGTTGCATAACCCCTTGATATTGCTCCGTTCCGACCGTATTTTGAATGTTGGTGCGAAGCGTTAATCGAAAAGTAGAATCACTTTCCCAGCTTACATTCGTGACCCTTAAATCATAGCCCCACGTTGATTTTTGGATAATTAGCTTTATTTCGGTTGAATCAATTTCCTTCGGCCAAGTAACAAATTGTAACATTTTATCAAAATCGCCCACTAAAAAATACCCACGAATTACTGAGACAATGTCTTTTCCAAATGGGGTGATCATTGGATTTCGCCAAGTTGAGTTTTTAACAGTAGTTGACTTGGGTTCTACCCCTTCATTTTTAGTAGGATTAACCTCCTCGCTTGAAGAATCATCGCACGATGCTAGCGTGATAAACAGTGCAAAAAATAAAATTATCGTTTGTCTTGTCACAATTTATCTTTATGGTCTTAGGGGATATTTTATGGCAAAAGAAATAAAACACTTTTACTTTCTTTTTAAAAAAGAGGGCAAGCTACTCTTGTCGCACCGCTACAACCTACTACCTTTGCTACGTTCCCGTCCTGGAGGATTTGAAGGGAGCTGGTCGCAAGAGACTTGCCCGGCATAAAAGTAGTGATATTTTCCGTTTGAGACCAAGAAAAAACGTTATTTTTGTAATTCTTCCCAAGGCTCCTTAGTTCAACGGATAGAACAAGCGTTTCCTAAACGTTAGATCCAAGTTCGATTCTTGGAGGAGCCACATGTTAAACTTATAATTGAAAAAAATGAATCAAACACAACACTTTTCAGAATCAAACAAAGAACGATATTTATCCGAGTTAATTAATCTCCTTAAAATCCCTTCTATTTCTGCAGATCCGGCCTACAAAAACGAAGTGCAAAAATGTGCTGAGTCGCTGGCGCAAGGGTTGACCAACATTGGAATCGACCAAGTAGAAATATGTCAAACAGCTGGAAATCCAATTGTTTATGGAGAAAAAATAATAGATCCTGCCAAGCCAACTATTTTGGTTTATGGTCATTATGATGTGCAGCCTGCTGATCCCTTGGATTTGTGGACATCTCCGGCTTTTGAACCAGTTATTAAAACCACTGAAAAACATCCTCAGGGAGCTATATTTGCCCGCGGTGCATGTGACGATAAAGGTCAAATGTTTATGCACGTGAAGGCGGTTGAATCTATGTTGGCAGCAAACGAACTTCCGTGTAACGTGAAATTCATGATTGAAGGCGAAGAGGAAGTGGGTAGCGAAAACCTGGCGATTTTTGTGAAAAACGAAAAAGACCGTTTAGAAGCAGATGTTATTTTAGTTTCGGATACAGGAGTGCTGGCCAATGATGTACCTTCCATTACCACTGGTTTGCGCGGATTGAGCTATGTGGAAGTAGAAGTAACGGGACCAAACCGAGATTTACACTCCGGATTATATGGTGGATGCGTTGCCAACCCAATTAATGTTTTGGCGCAAATGATTGCATCGTTGCATGATTCAACCGGAAAAATCACTATTCCAGGTTTCTATGATAAAGTAATAGAATTATCAGACGAAGAAAGAGCAGAAATGGCCAAAGCACCTTTTTCACACGAAGCATATTGCAAAGCGCTTGACATCGAGGAAACAATGGGAGAAGCAGGGTTTTCTACCATGGAACGAGGTTCAATTCGCCCTACGTTGGATGTAAACGGAATCTGGGGTGGATATACAGGTGAAGGAGCAAAAACAGTAATTGCCTCCCAAGCTTTCGCGAAAATCTCCATGCGCCTCGTTCCTGACCAAGATCCAACCGAAATTACAAATCTATTTCTTACTCATTTTGAATCGATTGCTCCAAAAGGCACACGTGTGAAAGTAAAACCTCATCATGGCGGCGAAGCAGCAGTTACACCCATTGACTCTGTTGGCTATAAAGCAGCGAGCTTAGCCTATGAAAAATCGTTTGGTAAAAAACCAATTCCAGTGAGAAGTGGTGGAAGTATTCCTATCGTTGCCATGTTTGAAAAAGAACTTGGGCTAAAAACAATCTTAATGGGCTTTGGACTAGACAGTGACGCCATCCATTCTCCAAACGAACATTTTGGCTTATTTAATTTTTACAAAGGAATTGAAACCATTCCTTACTTTTACCATTACTATACCGAATTAACTAAGTAACATGACAAAATTCCTCACGCTCTTGGCACTGATCGCAGGATTAAGTTCTTGCGTTTCTTTTAAAGAACCCGAATTTAAAAGTATGGATGGGTATGTTTTTGATGGTATGGATGGCAACCAAATTAAATTTAAGTTGAAAGCTACTGTTTACAACCCAAACTCGTATACCCTAAAAGTGAAACCTTCCAAAGTTTCCGTTTTTGCAGAAGATAAATTGTATGGGACATTAAACCTGGAGAAAACACAAAAAATGAAACGCAAAAAAGATACTCAGCTAGAAGTACCGTTGCGTTTTGATATGGCTGATGGTGCCATGATGGGATTGGTATTATTAATGCGAAAAGAGAAAATCAAAATAAAAATTGATGGAAAAGTGAAAGGCGGAGTTTATTTTATCTCCAAGAAATTTCCTTTGACCTATGAAAAAACGGTTTCACCCAAAGAATTAGGTTTGAAAAATCTATTGAAGTTTTAGTCAACCGAGAAGATTAATTCACCCATAGGCTTGGGATTAATCCCGAGCCTATGGGTTTAAATGTTAATACGGATCAACATCAATCGATAATCGACTGGATTTATTATCTGCTTCGGCATAAAAAAGATCAATCATTTCCTGAATTTTCTCCTTTACTTTCCGATCTGAGGCATCCTTTTCAATTTTGATTTTAATTTCTTTGATGAAAAAATTCTGAATGCGTTTTATTAGTGGAAACTCCGGTCCAACAACACGTTCCTTGAAAACTAGACGCAATTTGTCTGTTAAATTCTGCGCTGCTGCATTTAGTTTTCGTTCATCCGTGTTGCGCAACGTTAAATGAATCATTTTATAGTATGGCGGATAAAAAAACAGTTTTCGTTCCTGAATTTCTGTTTCATAAAACCCTTTAAAATCATGCTCCATTACACGACCCAGCACCCATTGATCTGGGTTGGATGTTTGAATAATCACTTTTCCTTTTTTATTTTTCCGTCCTGCCCTACCCGCTACTTGAACCATCAACTGAAAAGCTCGCTCAAACGCTCTGTAATCCGGTCGATTTAACAACATATCAGCATCTAATATCCCTACCAAACCAACGTTATCAAAATCCAACCCTTTAGTAATCATTTGGGTTCCAACCAAAATATGTATCTGTCTATTCTCAAAGTCATGGATGATTGTTTCGTAGGCATTTTTTGAACGTGTTGAGTCTAAATCTAATCGTTTAATAACGGTATTTGGTAAAAACAAACTCAATTCATCCTCAATTTTCTCGGTGCCAAATCCAACCATCTTTAACCGGTTACTTCCGCAAGCACCACAGCTTCCAACGGGAGCAGAAATATGTCCGCAATAATGACATTTCAAGGAATTTGTATGCTTGTGATAAGTCATCGAAACATCACAATTCTTGCAACGAGGCGTCCAAGCACAAACCTCACACGACCACATCGGCGTATATCCTCTACGATTTTGGAACAAAATAACTTGTTCTCCTGCATTCAGTGCTTCGTTTATTCCATCCATTAATTGGCTACTAAAATGCGAGTGCATGCTTTTATTCTTTTTTTCCGTTCGAATATTAGCACAAAAAATCTCAGGCATTTGCAGTCCTAAATAGCGCTCTGATAACTCCACTAGACCATATTTTCCATCTAATGCATTTGTATAACTTTCAATGGAAGGAGTGGCTGTACCCAAAAGTACTTTTGCTTTATGAAGATGTCCCAAAACTATGGCCGCATCACGTGCATTATACCGTGGTGAAGGATCCATTTGTTTGAATGTGTTTTCATGCTCTTCATCTACGATAATCAACCCCAAATCTTGATACGGAAGAAAAACGGAAGATCGTGCACCAATAATTAATCGAAACTTATTGGGATCATTCGCTAATACCGTATTCCAAATCTCCACCCGTTCATTTTGATTGAATTTCGAATGATATACCCCTATTTGTTCTCCAAAATATGCCGAAAGTCGTTCAATAAGCTGCGTTGTTAAGGCAATTTCAGGAATCAGATACAATACCTGTTTCCCATTGGCCAATTGTTCCTCAATCAACTCCACATATAACTCCGTTTTTCCCGAGCCTGTTACGCCATGAAGTAAAGTTACAATGTGCGTTTTTTGACATTCACGTACTTCTTCCAACGTCTTTTGTTGTGCCGGTGTAAGTGACTTTTTTTCCTTCAGTTCAAAATTCGCAGCGTTCAATCTACTAACTTCTATGCGCTGCGTCTCTAAAATTCCATTTCGCTCCAAGGTTTGTAAAGTGGACAAACTCACTCCTTTTTCGACTAACTCTTTTCGGGCAACCGGTTGGATGGAATTACCTTGGTATTTACCATCACTCAAAACGGTTAACAATGCTTCCAATTGTTTTCGGGAACTTGCTTTTGATTCTAACCCAGATATAAAACTGGTTAATAATTCGTTATCGGTAAAAGTATCCGTCAAGGTATAACATACGATAGACTTCGGTGTAAATCGTTCATTCAGTGCCTCAATGGATAAAATAATCCGTTTCTCGATCATTTTTTTAATCACCGGCTGAATGGTTTTTATCCCCAATACAGCCGATAATTCTTTTAAATCCATTTGGTCATTGGTGCGCAGAGAATCTACAATAATCTGTTCGCGTTCGTCTAGTTGCTGGTCATTCTCAAAATCAGGATGTAAAACCACCTTTGATTCACTGGAAAGTTTAAAGTTGGCTGGTAGAGAGGCGTTCATCACATCGCCCAGTGGAGCCATATAATAAGAAGAAATCCATTTCCAAAATTGAAATTGTTTGGCAGTCACAATTGGGAATTCATCCAACACATGCTCAATGAACTTGGCTTGGTAGGCTTCAGGAACGCGCTCATGAATTTCGGTCACAATTCCAGTAAGTAGCTTTGATCTACCAAAAGGAACAATTACACGAACTCCAAATTGCAGCTGATTATTGAGTTCAAAAGGAATACGGTAGGTAAAAACCTGATGGATGGGAACAGGAAGCAGTATGTCCGCAAAAAAAGTCTTCCTTTCGCTCATGAAAACACCTTACTGACAGGCAAATGCCTCTTCTTGATTCACGATATTATCTCCTGGATGATCAGAACAAAATAATTTACCAAAATTGATGGGTCCTTGACATAATTCACGCGTACTTTTTTTATCAATTGCACGAATGTAGGCTTGTGCAGATCCTACAGAAAATGGCTTGTAAAATTTAACGGTTTGTCTGGACGAAAAAACACCAACCACCTTGCCACCATTATTAATGGCTAAATTTGTGTATGATGGCTTAGATTGAGCCAAAGTAGAAGCAGGTTTATTGACGGTCATGTAATTGTACAATTCTTCCGATCCACCCGTAAAAGTAATCCACATACCTTTAAAAGTGCGTTTTGTAATAGCGGGATCATTGGTGCAATTTGTATTAATCAACTCATAAAATGTTTTTCCCAAGACCGAAAATGTTCTAGAATCAGAAGGATTAACATCATATTCCCCAATGCGCCAATTTACCGATTTAACAGTGGATGTGGAGCCTATAAACTCATTGAATTCTATATCCATTTGAGCATTCATCACATACGAATTTCCTGTATTTGAAGCAGTTAAACCTGCGGTTAAATATTCTACCGGGCTATCGGCAAACTTGAATGTGAAATTCTGTCCTGATGCAGCAGATGTAATCCCATTTACCAATGTAGTTTCGGATGTTACCGTGTATTTTCCACCATTCAATACTGCATTCAATTTATAGGTTGCATAAGGCTTTAACGAAGATAGTTGTGGGTTTGATGCATTTTGA
>CAMAQX010000065.1 GCA_945860455.1 Lishizhenia tianjinensis | reverse complement strand
CTCTTGGATTTCTTGCGTAGTTTTTAAGTAAATCTGGAATTGAGATTTCCAACGTTACACTCATCCCTCCAACAAGGTCAAGTCCGAAGGCCAAACTTCTCTTTTTAACTTCTTCGAAGGTAGAACCCAATAAGGGATAAACAGATTTCTCTGATTTATTTATTAATATTTGATTGATAAAAGCAGCTTTTGCAATTTCTTCGGCTTCCGGTTTGGAGAAATCAACCTCTGTATTATTAGGCAACATAGCCTTGTTTCCAGTTTTAACTGCTTGAGCCTTGAGTTCGGTTACTTTCTGTTCCGCTTGTTTCGCTGCAATAGATTCTTCGTTACTTGCAACCCAGGTGAAAGAAAGTTGATAAATACAAACAGCAGTTAATAAGATAGTTATAAACCAAAAGAATCCTTTATTGCGCATGACAGAGTTATGTTAATTTCAAATTAAGCCTGCAAATATAGAGTTTTGCATCGTGAAAATCAATAAAAAAATTTAAATATTCAAAATCGAGGAGATTATTTGGAAATACCATCTGCAAAACGAACTAATAATTGGGCAAAATCATCCCATGAATGCAGGGATGTAAATTCGGTTTCTGAAACTTCTGCTCCTGAAGGATTCTGAGAAAATGCTAGTTCTATGGCTTGTTGTATACAGAATGATTCGGGACTTTCAATAATAATTCCCTTATTTATTGATAGATTTTCTGCAATGCCACCAGTATTAGTTGCAATTACGGGCAGATTATACGTGTGTGCAATAGATGCTACGCCACTTTGAGTGCCTGATCGATAAGGCAAAATCAAGAAATCTGCTGCTGAAAAATAGATCGGAATGGAAGCGTCTGGTACAAATTCATTTCTGAAAAATATACGTTTTGCATTAATGTTTTTTTGAATTGCTTGAATCAATTGATCATCTTTCCCATAAATTTCTCCAGCAATTAATAGTTGATATGAATCATCAAGTGATCCAAAAGCATCAACTAATAAATCTAACCCTTTGTAATGTCGGATAATCCCAAAGAAAAGTAAGGTTTTTTTTGATTCATTGATCTGTAAGTCTTTTCTGGCCTGTGGTTTATTAATTCGCGCTCCAAATTGGTCATATGACGGATGCGGAAGTAAAATAACTTTTTCCTTTTCTACATATTTAGTTATATCGTTATACACATGTTGTGATAGCGCTACAAAACCATCATAAGATTTCAAGAAATAAGCGTTAAATGCTTTGTCAAAAAAACGTTTTTCATGGGGGATTAAGTTGTGAACGATAGCTATTTTTTTGGTGTTAGCATTAATTTTTCTTGCAACGAACCCCATCATTGGAGCAAAAAAAGTCATCCAGTAATTGGTGATAAAAATGGATGGTGTATCTCTATTTACGTCGCGAAAAAGTGCAAAATAACTAGGAAACGAAAAGGTGCTAACGATGCGTTTAATCGGATTTTGAAAAACGGTGCTTTGATTGAAATCGTATTGTGATTTCCCGGGAAATAACCAATTTGGGTATTGTTTTTTAAAAGTGTAAGCTTGAACCGTATTGTTTTTTTCAAGTGACTTGGTAAGTCTAGAACTAAAGTGTGAAATGCCACCACGAAATGGAGGAAAGGCTGAAAAAATGGAGATTCGCTTCATTTATTGAATTCCGTACTGAATTGGTCTTAGAAATATTTCTTTACCAGTTGTTATTGAAAGTGTATCAAAATTTGAAATATTTAAATCTTTGTAATATTTATAAACCAATCCAATTCCTTTAGCATATACTTCTTGTTTTTTATAGAAACGAATTAAATTTCTATCAGATCCCTGATTAACAGTTGCAGTACTATCAAAAAACAACCCGTTAATAATTTTAGGTGAATGAATTTGTTCGTAAAAGCATTCCAATGAACTAGAACTATTGAAAACGTTGGCATTCCAATTAGTATAGGAATTAACAGGGAACTTTAGCTTTATTATTCGTTCGTTTTCTTCAATCAATTCAGCATTACTGTTGTCCTTAAATGCCATCCAAACGTCTGAAATCACCCAATTGTCATTGGTTGAAAATCTTTTATAGCGAACATATTTTCGGTTGATTCTTCCTAGATTATCATAAATAGTATCTTCAATTTGAACTCGTAAGAAATAATTTAATGTATCGTGTTGAATTGCTGAATTAGAATTATGAGTTATTTCAGTTGCTTCATATTCTATGAATCTTCCAGGAGTCAAATCATAATATTCGGTATGCAATTGATTTTGTGAATCGTCTATTTTTTTCGAACAAGCAATCAAGATAATACTTGAAAGGAAAAGTGCAGAAAATGATTTTAATCGAATCGTCATAAAACAAATATAAGTAAATTAATTATTCGGATCAATTCCTTTTGATTTGCAATAATTTAGGTGTTTTTCTAGATCTTTCCCCGCTAAAAGACGCCCTTTATAAAAATAAGCCGTCGCAATCTCTTTCTCCATTTCATCATACCCAGAGCAGTAACCATGTTTAATTCCATTTTTATAGCGAGTTAAACTACTTTTTTTTCCATTCCGATGATATTCAATATATAGTCCATTTAGTTTCCCATCATTATAAAAACAATACAGTTTTTTTCGCCCGTCCATAAATAACTCAGTATATTCACCGTCTAATTTTCCGTTTTTATAATTTGATTTTATGTAAGTGATTCTTCCTGTTGCATTTTCTAAACCAGAAATATAAAATGTGGTTCTTGGCCCATGAAGTTCATTGTTTTGGAAATTACTTATTTCACTAACGAGCCCACCTTCAGTAAAAGTTACCCAAGTCGAATCCTTCATTTGATTTCTGAAAATACCTCCGCTCATTAGTTGACTATTGGGATGAAAATAATTAGCCAACGACCTGCCGGTTGAAAGATTATGGTCAATTAGAGCTTTTTTACTTCCGTTTTCATAATAAAATCTAAAAATTCCAGAAGGCTTATCATCCTTAAATGATCCTTCATAGAGTAATCTTCCACTTTTATCATAGTATTTTTTCCAAACACCTTGTTTTTTACCCTGTTTATCTACTTGATTTATGGTTTGACTAAATGAAATGGTTGATAACAGGAAAGTGAGTAAAAGAAAATAATGGCTTAGTTTCATATATTTAGCGTAATTAGTTAATAAAATCAATTAGTTCGATAAGGTTACTAATTTCAAAATCGGCTTGAATTGTGTTTTTCTCATCAGATTTTAAAAGAATTGTTTTCATACCAAGGTTCTTGCCAAATTCGATATCTGAATCCGTGTCGCCAATCATTATAGTTTTGGTGAAATCAATTCTTGGGAACATTTCTTGAGCTTCTAATCCCATAATATTATTGGGTTTACGTCGAAACGGAGTTTTTCCTTTGTGTTCTGTAGCAGCAAAAACAGAATTGATTTTTCCTCCAAATTGAGTTATTTCAGTTAACATTTGATCGTGAATCTCATCTAGTTCTTTAACCGTAATAAGCTTTTTTGATACGCATTGCTGATTCGTGACAATAATGGTATATGAAAAATAATGAGTTAGAAACTTCAATGCTACTAGCGAGTGAGCTTTGAATACGAACTGTTCATAGTTTAATACATAACCATTCCATATTCGTTCATTGATTACACCGTCCCTATCTAAGAATAAAGACCAGGAAGAATCAATATTCCACTCTTTGATCATTTTAATTCTTTTTCAACCAAATAGTGATTTCTTGTACTAGAGTTCCTTCCTATTAATTCAGCAATAAATCCGGCTAAGAAAAATTGAACTCCCATAACCATTGATATTAAAGCAAGAAAAAATTCTGTTCTTTGGGCTAGTAATTTTCCGGTCTTATGGATGAAAAGCTTGTCTATTCCTAGATAAAAAGCAAGCCCAAATCCAATGATAAACATTAATGTACCCAGAGCACCAAAAAAATGCATTGGTTTTTTACCAAATTTCCCCATAAAGGCAACCGTCATTAAATCAAGCGGGCCATTGAGAAAGCGATTTAGACCAAATTTTGTTACACCAAATTTGCGGGCTTGGTGTTGTACGACTTTTTCACCAATTTTATGAAACCCTGAGTATTTTGCAAGAGCGGGAATGTACCGATGCATATCGCCGTACAATTCAATACTTTTAACTACGGACAATTTATAGGCTTTTAATCCACAATTGAAATCGTGTAAATAAATACCAGTTATTCGTCTTGCTGCCCAATTGTATAATTTGGTAGGGATTGTTTTTGTTAATGGGTCGTGTCTTTTTTTCTTCCAGCCAGAAACAACATCAAAGTCATCTTGGTGAATCATTCTTACTAACTCTGGAATTTCGTCTGGTGAATCCTGTAAATCTGCATCCATTGTTATGACAACATCACCTTGAGCCCTTTCAAATCCAACTTGAAGTGCAGCCGATTTACCATAATTTCGTTGAAACTTAATCCCTTTTACAGATGGGTCGTTGGCGGCTAAATTTTCGATAACAGACCAAGATTTATCCTTGCTACCATCGTCAATAAAAATAATTTCACACGTTATTTGATTGCTATCTACAACCTTTTTAATCCAATGATATAATTCAGGCAGGGATTCGTCTTCGTTGAATAATGGTATTACCAGGGACAAATTATAGGACATATTAGCATTTTGTGAAACCAAAGTTAAACTGTTTTAAGGAATGACGATTATACATTTTTGAGTTTCTTCCACAATTAATATTTCATAACCTTCAGGATTTGATTTCCTATTGCCATTACATAAAGTCCTTTTGGAAGGGTGGATATATCCAATTGATTATTTTTTTCACTGAGGTAACTATCCAATAACAAGGTTCCTTCTGCGGTAAATAATTGGAAATTTACTTCTTCTATAATTCCATCTATTATAAAATAATCACTACTTGGATTTGGATAAATTCTATACAATTTGCGATCAATTTCATTCAAGTCAATTGTGCTAAAATCGGTAACGCTAAAATGGTCAAATGCAGCTTCTGTTACATTATTATTGGAAGTAAAGTCCGAAACATAAACAGATAATTGCATGGTTGAATTAATCGTAATTAATCCCGAAATGGGAATACTTTTGTATAAATAGGACATCAGCTCATTTTGTGGCCCGCCAATTTGATCAATAACAACTTGGTCTGTGCCATTCGACAGAATTATTTTCAGAGTGTCATCAACAAGACCGGGTCCATAAAAACAATAAAATGCACTGGCAAAGTTTATGTGTGGATTGCTTAATAATGTTAAATCCATTTGGGGAGAGGTGAGTTTGGTGTAACCATTATGTACGTCATCAAAAACTGGATTTAAATTAGCGTCGTTCCCTGTTACAAAACCAATTTCACCACAATCAAACGGAGAATCTTCACCAATCATCGTATTATTTGTTTGATTTGGAATTCCACGTTCCCATTTTCCTGTTTCAGCGTCACCGGACTCAATCCATCCAAAATCAAATTCAAAATCATCAAAATATCCTTTGTCTAATTCAACGGTTAACGAAATTGTGTTTTCCGTTATCAAAGAATCAAAGCAAGAGGTAATAAAACCCCATTTTCCAACCATTATCTGATAGGATTGTCCATCTTGATAATACAAAGTTAAAGCTTCTTGACCGAGTGCGTTTGTTGTGCCAAGGTGTTCAATTTCTGGATGAATTAATTTAATCTGAGCGTTTGGAATAGGTATCAATGTGCCAGATTCAACTACTTGTATATTAAGATTGTAAGGAGGGATGGGGATTAATTGAGTTTGTAGATTAATTACAGTACCTTGAAATAAATCAATAATTTCTGTTTTTGGATAATACCCAACTTTATTGAATGTTACGGTATACATTCCTGTTCCTAATATTCCTGTAGCATAAAATCCATTTATCGTCGTATTTTCTATTTGATCGTTTCCAACTAGTTGAACTTTTACATTGCCTAAGGGTAAATTCGTGTTAATGTCGGTAACCGTACCTTCCAAATAAGAAGCTTTTTCATAAGTTGGACCTAAAATAAAAAGCCCTTTTGTAATATCAGCAGCAAGAATAGTCCCTGAAGGTAAAAAAGGATAAACACCCCAGCACCCATCAAATCCGATTGTTTGACCAGGATAGGTGTCATATTGTCCTACCTTGATAATATTATTTGGATGAGTAATATCATGTATCACAATGCCATCCGAATAATAACTCGTGATTAAATATTCTCCCATTACATGCGTATTGTGAGGAACAACATCAGCCCCAGGAGAATGTTGTGTTCGATCGACCTCAATCATGTTGGAAGGATTTGAAATATCATAAACTGTAATAAATGCGCCTGAAACTTCATCTGTTGTGAAAACAAATTGTCCATTAGTTGAAGGCCAAATATTGTGCGTGAAGCTACTCGGTGTGGTCTGTGTCCCTAATAAAATTGGATTTGCCTTTGACGTTACATCAATTAAACTATAAAACCCATCGTAAATGTGTCCCGCATACAAGGTGTCATTGCGAACAAATCCATCATGAATATACCAAGTATCAAATTCACCCACTTCAATTGGATTCATGGGGTCGGTATTTACATCTAAAATAATTGTTCCACCATTTCCGCGATTAGCTCCGAAAATATATGCAAATCCATTTTCGTCTACAAAACATGTGTGAGCAGATTGCCAGCTAGATCCAATTGGTCCAGTGTACAATGTTGAAATGAGATTGGTCGACTGAGGAAGAGGAGTTAAATCTATGATTTGTAATCCGTCCTCAGCCTCTGTTGTAACATAGGCGTAATTCCCATAAACACAAGGGTCTCGCCAAATAGATTCAGATCCAGGAAGCCAATAAACTTCCACTGGATTATTAGGATTTGTAACGTTTACGATGGATGTCCCTTTTGAAGTGCCAACAATTGCGTATTCATTCCCTAGTTCATCCACATAACCCCAAACATCATTGAGGTTCGCTCCATGGAGTTGTTGATAATCAATATGCGACAAAGAGTCTACGTTCAATTGGGCATTGCAGGTGTAAAGAACCAAAGTGAAAACGAATAATAAATAGGTTGTTTTCATGATAAAGTCTATTTATAAAATTAGAAATGAAGCAATTATGAATATGAAGATAATCACTAAATATTGCCATACATCAGGGAAATATTTTTGTATCAGGCCAAATAGTTTCATTGTATAAAGTTAGTAAAAAGTACTTAACAAAAAATAAATAAACTTTATTACCTTCTGGGGTCAGAAAAATGGAAAATAACTTTGAATAAAAATATTTCTAATTATCTTTGCATTAGAGTTCATTAACATATACTTATGAAGAAAGGTGGAGGGATAGGCCCTATGAAACCTTGGCAACCTAGCAAAACATGAAAAGGTGCCAATTCCTTTCCCATTGATTTGGGAAGAGATAAGTTGACAGTTCGCTGTTTCCTCTTGCTTCTAAGTGCAAAATTTTTAAAATGAAAACAGCTATCGAATTAGCATTAGAAAAACGTATTCTTATTTTAGATGGGGCCATGGGCACAATGATTCAACGTCATAAACTGGAAGAATTTGACTTCCGGGAAGGTGCTTTTGAAAATCATCAGAAGTCTTTGAAAGGGAATAACGATTTACTTTCAATTACTCGACCAGAAATCATCAAGGACATTCATCGTCAGTATTTTCAAGCGGGAGCGGATATTGTTGAAACGAATACATTTTCTGGTACATGGATCGCTCAAGCAGATTATAGTTTGGAGGATGCAGTTTACAAAATCAATTTTGAAAGTGCTAAAATAGCCAAGGAGGTTGCTAAAGAATTTAAGGATAAACCTCGTTTCGTTGCTGGATCAATAGGACCAACCAACAGAACGGCATCCATTTCTCCTGATGTTAATGACCCAAGTTATCGGGCAATTTCGTTTGATCAATTAGTGGATGCATATAAAGATCAGGTAAATGCGCTCATGGATGGTGGTGTTGATATTCTGTTAGTTGAAACTATTTTTGATACTTTGAACGCTAAAGCAGCACTCTTTGCTATCGATACGGTGTTTGATGAACGAGGAGTTAAAATTCCAATAATGGTTTCGGGAACTATTACCGATCAAAGTGGCAGAACCTTGACCGGGCAAACAACAGAAGCATTTTTAATATCATTATCCCATATGTCCTTATTGAGTATTGGGTTGAATTGTGCCTTAGGAGCAAGTTTGATGAGGCCGTACCTACAAATTTTGAATGAAAAATCACCGTTTGCGGTAAGCGCTCATCCCAATGCTGGTTTGCCTAATGAATTTGGGCAATACGATGAATCACCTGAAATGATGGCAAATCAAATCAAAGATTTTTTAGATGAAGGATTGATAAATATAATTGGAGGCTGCTGTGGCACAACGCCAGATCATATAAAGGCTATTTCAGAATTAGCGAAGAATTATGAACCGAGGAAGATTTAGAGTGAAGAACTTAGAGTTGAAAACTCAAAGTATAATGCCATGAATGTTTTTTTGTGAATGTTTTAAGATAAAATAAAAGAGACTTGAAAAGTGAAAACTAAAATTGTAATGATTATAGGTCTTATGAATGAACGTGATTCTCTATTTTTTGATTAACTTAAGGTAAAAGTTAAGTATGAAGGAAAGTATTTTAAAAACAAAAAGCTTCAATTTTGCATTGGATGTTATTTCAACTTATAAGAATTTAATATCTGAAAAAGAATTTATTTTGAGTAAGCAACTTTTAAGATCAGGAACCTCCACAGGTGCAAATATTCGTGAAGCGAATAACGCTCAAAGTAAGGCTGATTTTATTTATAAATTATCAATTTCACTCAAAGAAAGTGATGAAACGGAATACTGGTTGGAACTATTAAAAGATTCATCTTATATTGGTTTCGATAATTTTATAAACCTCCAAAATCAAAATCAAGAAATAAATCGAATGTTGATTAGTAGTATAAAAACTTTGAAAAGAATTAATAACAAATGAGTCACAAATTCCTTCATCTTTAATCTATCCGTTTTCAACTTTAATCTTAAACAATAAACATGATTTTAAAACTTTCCGGCCTAGAACCATTAATCGTAACCCCCGAAAGTAATTTTGTGAATATCGGTGAACGAACCAATGTAACCGGTTCTTTGGCGTTTTTACGCATGATCAAAGAGGGCGATTTTGAAGCTGCTTTGGCCGTTGCTCGGGATCAAGTGGAGGGTGGAGCTCAGATAATCGATATCAATATGGACGAAGGAATGATTGATGGAAAGGAAGCAATGGTAAAATTTTTGAACCTCATTGCATCTGAACCTGATATTTCTCGCGTTCCCATAATGATTGATAGCTCCAAATGGGAAATTATCGAAGCTGGATTGAAATGCATTCAGGGAAAGGGCATTGTTAATTCAATTTCATTAAAGGAAGGTGAAGCAAATTTCATTCATCAAGCAAAAACCATAAAACGGTATGGAGCGGCCGTAATTGTTATGGCGTTTGATGAAAATGGACAGGCTGACTCGTATGAACGGCGCATTCAAATCTGTAAAAGATCTTATGATGTTTTAGTTGATATTGTCAAGTTCGCGAAAGAAGATATCATTTTCGACCCAAATATATTTCCGGTTGCAACTGGAATGGAAGAGCATAATAATAATGCCATTGATTTTTTCAAAGCCACCAAATGGATTCGTGAAAATTTACCTGGAGCGCATGTAAGTGGTGGAGTTTCTAATGTTTCATTCTCATTTAGAGGAAACAATAAAGTGAGGGAAGCGATGCATTCAGCCTTTCTGTATCATGCCATTTCGAATGGGATGGACATGGGTATTGTAAATCCGACCATGCTTGAAGTGTATTCTGATATCGACAAGGAATTACTTGAATATGTTGAAGATGTGTTGTTGAATCGAAGATCTGATGCGACTGAAAGACTCTTAGAATATGCAGTAACAGTAAAAGGAGATGGAAAGAAACGAGAAGTAGATTTATCTTGGCGCAATGTCCATGTTAAAGAGAGGCTTAGCTATTCATTAGTGAAAGGATTGGTTGAATTTATTGATGAAGATGTTGAGGAATGCAGGCATTTATTTGAACGACCTATACA
Source organism: Lishizhenia tianjinensis (assembly GCA_945860455.1). Classification (GTDB taxonomy): domain Bacteria; phylum Bacteroidota; class Bacteroidia; order Flavobacteriales_D; family Crocinitomicaceae; genus UBA952. Next base: position 1,443 of record CAMAQX010000065.1, on the reverse strand, counting down.
AGTTATTGAGGGGCCGTTGATGGATGGAATGAATACAGTCGGTGATTTGTTTGGTAGCGGTAAAATGTTTCTTCCTCAAGTGGTTAAATCAGCGCGTGTTATGAAAAAAGCAGTTGCCTATCTTTTGCCTTTTATTGAAGACGAAAAAGATGGTAAAAGATCCTCAGCGGGCAAAATTTTAATGGCTACAGTGAAAGGAGATGTGCATGATATTGGTAAGAACATTGTGGGGGTAGTTTTGGCTTGTAATAATTATGAAGTGATCGACATTGGGGTGATGGTTACGGCTGAAAAAATTATTGAAACTGCCATAAAAGAAAATGTTGATGTTATTGGATTAAGTGGATTGATTACTCCTTCATTAGATGAAATGGTTCATATTGCCAAGGAAATGGAGCGTGCCGGTTTATCAATCCCGTTATTGATTGGCGGGGCAACAACTTCAAAAGTTCATACCGCCGTAAAAATTGACCAACATTATACGAAAGGACAAACAATTCATGTTTTAGACGCGTCTCGCTCTGTGACTGTTGTTGAAAGTTTATTAGGATTTAAAAAAGAGGGTTTTATTTCTGATTTAAAAACTGAATATGTCAGAGTAAGAGAGCATCACGATAAACATCGTAATGCGAAACAAGTTTTATCACTAGAAGAAGCACAGGCAAATAAACTTAAATTAGAATTTAATTCTGAAACTATAAGTGCTCCTAATTTTATGGGAACCAAAGTTTTAACTGATATTGACTTAAATGATTTAATTGAATACATCGATTGGACTCCATTTTTTCAAACGTGGGAATTGCATGGAAGATTTCCACAAATTCTTTCAGATGAAGTAGTGGGGGATGTTGCTACAAAACTCTTTCAAGAAGCTCGAAATATGCTACAACAACTTTTAAATGAAAAGTGGTTAGAGGCAAGGGCTATTATTGGTCTCTTTCCAGCAAATTCTGTTGGTGATGATATTGAAATTTATGAGGATTCAGAAAGAAATAACATTTTAGATATTCAACGAACGCTTAGGCAACAAATAAAGAAAACAGCTGGTCAACCTAATTTAGCGTTGGCTGATTTTATTGCTCCAAAGGAAAGTGGTTTTGTGGATTATATTGGTGGATTTGTTGTTACAGCCGGAATTGGGATTGAGGAGCATGTACAACGATTTGAAGCGAATCACGACGATTACAGTTCGATCATGTTAAAAGCACTTGCTGATCGTTTAGCAGAGGCCCTAGCCGAGTATATGCACGCCGAAGTACGAACAAAATATTGGGGGTATGCATCCAATGAAATTTTATCCAATGAAGAAGTAATTGCTGAGAAATACCGCGGTATTAGACCAGCACCAGGATATCCGGCTTGCCCTGATCACCAAGAGAAAATAGGATTATTTAATTTACTGAACGCTACAGAATTAACTGGGGTTAGTCTAACCGAAAGTTT
>CAMAQX010000064.1 GCA_945860455.1 Lishizhenia tianjinensis | reverse complement strand
CTGAACATGAGCGTGCGCTAAATCAACTACATGAATGAAATCACGGACACAACTACCATCAACGGTTGGATAATCATTGCCAAAAACGGTTAGTTTTTCATGTAAACCGATTGCTGTTTGCGTTACAAAAGGCAAAAGGTTATTGGGTTTGCCAAGAGGGAATTCACCAATTTCAGCGGAGGGATGTGCCCCAACCGGATTGAAATAGCGTAAACAAATCGATTTTAACCAAGGATTTGCTTTCGCTGTATCTTCTATGATATTTTCACAGATTAGTTTGGTATTTCCATAAGGTGAACTTGGCTGTGCTTTTTCAGAATTCTCGGTAACTTCTTTGATTCCCTTCGGGTCACCATACACTGTGCACGAAGAAGAAAAAACCAAATTATTGACCTGAAATTCGATCATGCACGCTAAAATATTAGTCAAGCTTTGTAGATTATTGGTGTAATATTTTAGTGGTGAATTAACAGATTCACCCACCGCTTTATACGCTGCAAAATGGATGATTCCATCAAACGAATAGCGAGAGAATAGCGATTTCACTGCAATTAGATCACACAAATCAAATTCATGAATCAACAACTTTTGCTTGGTAATATGCTCAATTCCTTGAATTGCCAAGTGGCTTGAATTTCGGAAATCATCGACTATTACAGGTATAAATCCATTGTTAATGAGCTCAACAACTGTATGTGTACCAATATAACCTGCTCCACCCGTAACTAAAATATGTTTCATAATAGAATTAATCTTATCAGCAAAGTTAATTGAATTTGATTTTCAACTGATTTGATTCCTGAAATAATGCAAAAAAAAAGTAAATTTACATCATGTACGAGTTTAATTTTAAGGATAAAATCCCACCTAAAGCAAGTAAATGGTATCTTGTAAAGATCGTTGTCTATGCTCTGCTTCTATTTTTACTGATTTATTTGGTGATAGACAAACTCAATTCAATTACTTAATCCCTATGCTTAACTTTTTTTTATCCATTTGAGGTCTAGACGACCATTTTCGGAAAAATAATAAGATTTCATGCTCCGACTGTAGGTTATTGGAGCTTTAAATTCGTGTTTGAGCATATATATGTATTTATAAATCATTCTTTCAGACATGTTCAATTTACGCGCTAGTTCCTTTGGTGAGCCAGTGCCTCTGCTTTCAATCAATTTAATTAAATACTGCAGTTTATTAAAATTCATTTTCCTGATAATTACATTTACAAATTATTTGCAAATTAAAGGACTGTTTCTGAAATATAATTACAGTTTCGAAATTGCTAAAAAATAAACAACAACGTAGATCGTAACTATTTAAAAAACATATGAATAAAAAAGTGAGTAAAATGCTAAACTCGAAAATAAATTTTAGTTACGGGTAATTAAAGGTTTTCCAGGATTTTAAAAAACAAATCTTTTTTTGCTGGAGAAAGAGGAACAGCAGCACCGTCTTTCATGATAACAGATCCTCCTTCGGTTTTATCATACCGATCAACAAAATTGATGTTTACCAAATGGGATTGTTGAATACGGAAGAAATGACTGCCTGAAAGTAATGTTTCAAAATCTTTTAAGGTTTTGGAAACGAGGATTTTTTTTCCGCTTGTGAGAAAGAAAAAAGTATAGTTTTTATCAGCCTCACATCGAATAATATCATCTAGTTCAACAACGAATACGCTTTCTTGTGTTTTGAGAACCAATTTCTTTTTTTGATGAGGGACTAAATTATGTTGTAATGTATCGAATTGTTTAATATCTTTTTTTTCAGAAACAGCTTGAATTGCATGTTCTATAGCGTCACGTAATTCCTCTGGGTCAACTGGTTTTAGGATGTAGTCCAGTGCGCTAAATTTTATTGCTTTAATGGCAAATTCTTGGTGAGCCGTTATAAAAATAACTTCGAAATTTTTTGATGGCGTTCTTTTTAACACATCGAAACCTGTTCCGTCTGGCATTTGAATATCCAAAAGTACAATATCTGGTTGATTGCTTTCAATCGCTTCTAATGCTGTTTCTACACTTTCACCTTGTGCGATAACTTCAAGTTCAAGACCGAACGAACGGATAAGCTTCGCAATAAACTCTCTTGTTTTATTTTCGTCGTCAATTACAAGTACTTTAATCATTATCAGGAGTTTTGGTCTTTAAATTTAAGAGGAATTTTGATATCCACAACAGTTCCGGTTTCTTTTTCCTTATTAAAATCCGTAATGTGAAGAAAACCGCTACTTGTGTATTTTTTATTGATTATCGAAATGCGTTCTTCCGTAATTTTCATGGCCATACTATGGTGCTCTTTACTTTTTTTACTCGTTCCTGCAATTTTTCTTCCAATTCCATTGTCTATAATCGTGATTTGCAACATTTCTTCATCACGCGTAAATTTGACTTCAATAAAACCGTTGTCAACAGTATGTAATTGGCCATGTTCAATTGAATTCTCAATGAAAGGCTGTGTTATCATTGGTGGAATAAGTGTTTCTATTTCAGATAAAAGTGGATCCACAACAATTTCAAAAGCAAAACGGTCTTCGAACCTTAATTTTTGTGTGGTTAGGTATTTTTGAAGGATTTCTATTTCAGTTTCCAGGGTGATAAACTCTTTTGAAGAATTTTCGAGAATGAGTCGCATGAGTCGCGAAAAATTCACCAAAAACTTAGAGGATTTGGATGGGTCGTTATCGTATATGTAACTTTGTATTACCGACATTGCATTGAATATAAAATGCGGATTCATCTGCGATCTAAGAAGTGTTTGTGACATTTCAGACTCTTTTTGCAACTGTAATAATTTATTTCGATTCCAATAATTTTTTAAGATTAAACCGGCTGCTATGACAATAAATAGTATAAAAACGATCGTAATTAGTTGATAGGTATTTCTTAATTGAGTGTTTTCTAATTTGGAATTGGTTAATTCTTGTTTTTCACGAGCACTTTTGATTGAATCGCTCTGTAAATTTATGGTACGCAGCTGATCTTGAGTTTTAAACGTTTCATTGATTTCTGCAATACTTCGGGTTGATTGCAGTAAGTTATTACTATCTAAATAAAGCACATAATAGTTTAAATATTGAAAGGCATTTTGAATGTTTCCTTTTCTCAAAAATAAATCAGATAAAACTTTGTAGCTTTCGTGAATTGAAACAATTTGCTTCATTTCCTTGCGCATGTTGATCGATCGATTGAGGAAATTTTCTGCCTCGTTGTACTTTCCTTGCTCTAGTAGTACTTTACCAACATGGTGATAAACAAGCGCTATCTTATTTCTGTTCCCAATACTTTCATAATTCACTAGTGCTTTATTTAAACGACTAGCAGCTTGTTTATACTCTTTTAATTCACTGAATAAAATTCCAATAAAATTATCTATATCTCCAATTGCTTCACTATTTTGTGTTGTTATTAAAGCTGCTTCGGCTTGAAAAGCAAATACTTTTGCCTGTTTGAGGTTTTTTTTACCCAATTCAACTGCAGCCAAATGAATCAATGCTAAACCGATTTGCGTTTGATCCTCTAACTGGTTTGCAAATGATAAAGATTTTTTAAAATATGCCTCCGCTTCGCCCCAGTTTTTAATGTCCAATTGCGATAATCCAATTTCTCGATTGTATCGGCTTAGTTTTTCATAATCTGTTGTGTTTGCTATTATTTCAATGGCCAACATATTTTTTGCAATTCCAATTTCAATTTGGTTGAAGTATTTGTATATCAAGGCTTGTGTGTTAATACATTCTGCTAAAATGGATGATTTTGAATTGGTTTTACGCGCAAATACAATACTCCTGTTAGAATAATATAGTGCGCTATCCTTTTTATTCAAATTTGTATAATCCCATGCTATCATGCGGTTTATTTCAGAGGATTGAATATGATTTCGTAATCTTTGATTGATTTTTAATGCTTGAAAATGCACGGATACGGCTCCCGAATAATCTAATTTGATTTGTTTCGAAACACCGTAAAAAATCAACCAATCAAATTTTTCTTTTTCTGAAATAGATCCGTTTAATTGACCTTTTGCTTTTTCAGTTAATTGATTGAAGCGAACAAAATCTTTAACTGCGTGTGCGCATTGAATTTCAAAAAGCATGCGTTTAAAGGTGAACTTTGAAGTGTTGTAGGCTTTATTTTTCTTGAGTTGGTCAAGAATGGTATTGGCTTTTGTAAAGTTTGTCGTTAGGTAAAATTTTCCTAGTTCAACTTCAAATTGGAACTTTTCTGAATTTGTTTTTGACTTATTAATGTTGTTTTTTATCTCAATCTCCGTTCGTTGTTGGGAAAAAATGGTGTTAGGAAATCCTATGAACACCAGCAAAAAAAGGATTATTGATTGGGGAATTGTTTTCACTAACCCGAATATACAAAATAGATTGTTATCAAGGACTTAATTGCCTAAATTATTGGATTCCGAAAAGATTTTAGAATTTCGCTGCTATTGATAGATATGCTGTTCGACCACTTCCTGGCAATATACCTGGACCAGGAAACCCTCCCGATCTGCGTGTTGCATACTGCTCATTCGTTACATTATTCATTCCTCCTTTTAGGGTAAACTGTTCATTGATGAGATAAGAAGCCGATAAATCAAGAACGTGATAACCGTCTAGCTTTCCAATAGTTGCTTTTGAATTGGGTGAAACTGTATTTAATGCATCAGTATAAACTGAACCGATTTGGTTCCATTGGGCTGTGAGTGAAAAGCCATTTTTCTTGTATGTTATTCCAAAACGATTTATATTTCTTGGGGCGTTTTCAACAAAATTTCCACTGAAATTTTTTGACGGATCGGTTTTCGCCGCTGGATCATCCCAACATGTATAGCGTGCATCAATGAAAGCGATGTTGGCAAAAACTTTAAATTGGCCATGTTTTAAGTTAAGGCTGATCAAACGGAATAGATCTAGTTCGATAAATGACTCAATTCCGCGACTTACAGAAGCCCCAATATTTGTTTTTAAATTTTTACCATTCGTATTTATAGTCCCAATTCTATTGTCGTAGAATAAATAAAATGCACCAACATCGAAAGATAAGTAATTCTTAATCGTTCCGCGGTATCCAAAATCTAGGTTGTACCCATTCGCGTCATGTAAATTCTGATCGATTGAGTCTGTGGTTGCTGACGGCACTAATTCTGAATAAGTAACCGGACGAAATGCCTGGCTAATATTGGCATAGAAATTTGTTTTCTCAGTGGTTTTGAACTCCATACCAACGCCTCCAAGCAAGACAAATCGAATTTGATTAGCCACATCAATTGAATCCCCAATTACGGGTTTATCAATCAAACCTTTAGCTCCAGTATTAATGTACTCAACCCGTAAACCTGGAGTGATACTCAATCGCTTAGTTAATTTAAATAGGTTTTCTGTAAAAACTGCCGCGTTTAACGTGTTTAAATTTAGTTCCTTTTTATAATCAAATATTCCGTTAGAACTTGTTTGCTGCAAGGCAATTGATAAATCATAATCACTTCCAGTCGATCCAATTGCACCCTGTTTCCGTAGAGTTTTTCCTGAATAGGCACGCAACCCAACAGATAAAGCTGAATTATTACCAAAAAGTTTGTACTGCTTCAGCATTCGAACCTCTAGCCCAAGATTGTTGTACCAGTCTCGGTCTACTTGCCTGTTGTTCATTGATGCTCCGTTAAAGGAATCACTCAAATTAATGTCTTTTAAATAACCAACACTGTTTCGCTGGGAAAACGTATGAAATAATTTGAGGTTAAATTTTAAATCTTCATTAGGTTGATAATCAACGGAAAAAGCGGTGGAATTCCAAGGGGTGCTAAACCAGTTTCTGGCACGCACAGATTGCCTTGAATTGACGTTAAACATTGAATCTGTTAATCCCCCTGGTTGTTGACTAAGGTAATTCATATGTGTGTATTCCAATGATGCGCTTAGTTTTTTACTAAAGGCATAGTTCAGCATGAAATGTCCCGTAGTTGTTGAGTACCTGCTGTTTTCCCTCCAGCCATCTGCTTGTCTATGATGCAGGAAAGCATAATAAGAAAATTTCTTAATTTTCCCTCCGATTGCATTAAAGGCATTGAATAATCCATAAGATCCTATTGTTTGTTGTGTCTCAAAAGTAAATGCTTTTGTTCCTAAGTTTTTTTTTGTAATATAATTTAATAATCCACCAAATTGAGTTCCGTACTGGAGGGAAGCAGCACCTCTAATTACCTCAATTTTGTCCAATGCTTCCGTTGGTGGTGTATAGTATGCTTCTGGATAACCGTATGCCTCGGATGAAATATCAAAACCATTTTGCCTTACGTTGAATTCCCAAGATCTATTTGGACTAAGACCTCGGGTTGCTATGGATGTTTGAATTCCTGATCCATCGCTTTCCCAAATAGAAACTCCTGGCACCTTGGCCATGATCTGACGGTAATTGTTAGAAGATAAATCAGCCGTTAGAGCGCTTAAATTAATAACCTCATTTTTTTTCCCCGCATTAATCCTTGTTCCTTCTAAAAGAGGCAAACGCTCCATGTCTTTTTGGTCTCCTGTAATGTGAACCTCAACTAGTTTTTTAATTGAATCCTTTGAAGTTAACTGACCGATTCCATCAATTGAGTTAATAAAAAAGAGGAGTAATAGAGTAAATATTGGTAGCATTTTCATAAGGCAAAATTGATGAATTCAAATACGTTGGGCAATACCTTAAAAAGGGTATTTTAGAATGATTCTAAATAAAAAAACGAATAGTTGTTTGGGTTAATGCTTTTAAAAATGAAATAATCACAGCAATTTTCTTACATTTGAATTAAATAATTTTGAGATGAATAAAAAGCATTTTTTTCTTTTGATTTTTCAGATAGTTCTGATTTTTCAATCTTTCGCACAAAGTAGTGCAGGCATATACAGTATTCGTTTTTACATCGATAGAAGGTTAGTGAATCCCGTTCAAATTAGTTCTGGAGGAAATAACATTCAACAAAGCGGGTTGAATCGCGTTAGGCTTTCAGACGCGAATATTGACTCTATTAAGGCTGTGGTTACACGAACAGTATCTGCCGAATTGAATACAAACTCTGAATGTGTTTATCGGAAAAATAAACGAGGTCGTGATATTAAATCTTATGATGGTGGGAATGTAGTTCGTGGAATGCCCTTAAGTTCTAAAAGACAAGCAATTCATGAATTTGATAAAGATTATTATGTGCATGTTCGCGTAAGTTATTCGATAGCAACAGGAATTAGTCTAGGAAATGCCTTATTAGGTTCTAGCCGTTATCGGCCTATTGTCTACATCGCTATTACAGCATTCAATACAGAAAAAAAGAAGATGTTTTCAAAAACTGTATCTGTACGTGATTTTGATAAATTGCAGAGTTTTCAATATACAGTGAACGGAGTAACGGTAAGAAATGCAGAAGTATTGCAACCTCAACAGATTTATGAGATGTTGGTGAAATCATTACAAGAATTAATAGCCAGAGGAAAAAGATGACGTCAAAAATAACCTATCTTGGTAACCTGAGAACAACGTGTGAACATGTTTCCTCAGGCAATGAAATATTAACGGATGCTCCAATAGATAATAAAGGTAAGGGTGAATACTTTTCTCCAACAGATCTTGTAGCCACTGCAATGGGCTCCTGCGCATTAACTATCATGGGGATTTATTGCCAAGAACATGAAATACTTTTTGAAAAAGCAGTCGTTGATATAACTAAGATTATGGCTTCAAATCCAAGGAGAATTGAAACTATTATACTAAAAGTTGATTTACGGGGTAACAATTGGGATGAAAAAATAGTACACAAAGTAATTCAAGCAGGTAAAAGTTGTCCTGTGGCAAAAACATTGGGTGATAACGTTAAGATCGAATGGGAAATAATATGGTAGATAATCAATATGGCAATCGCGAACAGACTTTTAAGGAAAAAGAGAATATAATTTATGGAATTCGTCCCGTGGTTGAAGCCATTAAATCAGAAAGAGAAATAAATAAAATTTTAATTCAAAAAGGAATGAATAAAGACCTTTTCATTGAATTAAAGGAAGTATTATCAGGAAAGGATTATCAGTTGCAATTTGTTCCAGTTCAAAAATTGGATCGAATGACACTCGCCAATCATCAAGGGGTAATTGCTTTTGTTTCTCCTATTGAATACCATGATTTTTATAGTTTGGTAGATGCCAAATTGGAAAAAAAAGAACTTCTGACGTTACTTTTTTTAGATAGAATTACGGACGTGCGGAATTTAGGTGCAATTGCCAGAACAGCTGCTTGTCAAGGAGTAGATGCAATAGTAATACCATCTAAAGGCTCGGCATTAGTAACAGCAGATGCTGTTAAAACCTCGGCTGGGGCGCTCAATTTTTTGCCGGTTTGCAAGGTCGATCAATTAAAAGAAGCACTGTTTTACATTCAGCAATCGGGTGTTAAATTGGTTGCATGTACAGAAAAATCAAATAAGGAATTGCCTTTCGGTAAATTTGCAGAATCTGTTGCATTTATTTTCGGATCAGAGGAGGATGGAATTAGCAATGATTTAATTCGGATGGCTGATGAACAACTAAAAATCCCAATGATTGGTGGTGTTGCGTCGCTAAACGTGAGTGTATCTGTTGGAATGGCTTTGTATGAAATGAATCGTCAACGATTGGTTAAGTAAATTTCAATGTATCAGGGATAGTGCAAACTGGAATAGGGAGCATTTTGTGCTGATTGATTGTATTTAGTCGAATAAATAATTCAATTACTTCTTTTTGTCGTTTCGTTAGATTTTCTTTGTCACCATTGAACTCCATCGCCCATTCCAATTCATCATAGGTTGCGCCTATTTGATCTTCATCTGTTCGGTTGTCTCCCCATAATCCATCGGTGGGTGCAGCTTTCTGTATAGATAAAACAACGCCAAGTTCCCTACCTAAGGAATAAACTTGGGATTTCATTAAATCAGCAATTGGGCTAATATCCACACCACCATCGCCATATTTTGTATAAAACCCAATTCCAAAATCTTCAATTTTATTGCCAGTTCCAACCACTAAACAATTTTCACTTTGTGCAATTGCATAAAGAGTGGTCATGCGTATTCTTGCGCGCGTATTCGCCATTGACAACTTATTAGACACAGCTAATGGAGGTAGAATATTTTCAAAAGCAGAAAATACCTCAGTCAGATTTACCTCATGCGAAATTACATGTTGGTAACGTTTACTAAGGTCTTCAATGTGTTCCTGGGATCGATTATACTCACTTGTAGATTGTCTAATTGGCATATTAACCAAAACAACTTTTTTATTGGTGAGTGCGCATAGAGCAGAAGTTACGGCAGAGTCAATTCCGCCTGAAATTCCAATCACAAATCCTTTGGCACCTGACTGATCACAATAGCTATTCAACCAATGAACAATATGTTCTTTCGTTTTAAAGAAGTCCAAATTCGTATTTTTAAAATAGGATTGAAATCTTAAAAAGTAATTGGTTTTGATTTGCTTTATTGGAAAAATAGGTTCTCGTTCCTGCGGCTTCTGTATATAAAGTTCGGTTCGATTCTTTGCGTTCTAAATGCAATGGAGTAATTCCATAAAAATATCCAACCTCTGCAACTAATGAAGTCGTGCTAATAAATTTCCATTCAGCTCCAGCAGATAATCCAATTGAACCTTTGTAGAAGAACATGTCACCCGGAGAGGAAAAACTATTGTTTTCAACGTTAGCGATTTGCTGAGTGGGATTAGTTACATCAATTCCTAAATCATTCACTGTGTTTTTTATTAAAAACGAATTTCTGATTCCAAATTTTCCGAAATAGCGAAAATCACCAATCATACTCGTTCTAAACAACATCATTAAAGGAACTGAAACATAAATCGATTTTTGGTTACGTTCTTGTAATGATAAGGTCCCTGTTGCATCTGCTGCACTTCCTTTCCCAATGATTTTTGAACCGTTGTATTGATAATAAACACTATCAACTGTTTTATATCGATTTGTTTCAAAGTCAAATTCTATTCCTGTGGAAATTCCAATTGTGGGCGAATTTTTGAATGTTTTATTGATTGCTAAACCAATACTAAAGCATGATCCAACACCATTTTTATCGATTAATTTGGTTTGTCCTGGAATAATAAAATTCATTCCCAAATTCGTTGTTAATCCTACTTGTACTAATTTTTCATTGAACGAATTTTTCACATTGCTTTCCAAGTAGTTGATGCGATTGGATAAGCTATCAATTTTTTTTTGACAGGCAGCGTCGGTTTGAGCAAGTGAAATCATACTTGGTAAAATAACAACACTTAAGAATAATAGCACTTTTTTCATAGGGTTAAAATTAATTGTTAGCAAATGAAATGTTAACTTTGAAAGCAAAGTTATAAAAATGATTCATTTACACCATTTATTTTCTCTTTTAGTTTTAGTTTTTTTTGTTGTTTCGTGCGGGAATAACCCTTTAGATGTGGACGTTTCATCCATAAAATCGGATGTAAAGTTCGTTCATGTTGATTCGATTTACTTTTCGAGCTCATCTAAAGATCGAATCAAATTCAACAAATCATTCCTAAAATCATTCAACGAATTGTATCGCTTTACTTACGATAAAGGATTGAAAATTAACACCAAAGTAGATTCAACGTTCAGTAATCAAGTGAATCAGTTTTATAAAGACCCTTATATAAAGGAAGTTGAACTAGAGTTAAAAAAATCGTTTTCTGACTTGAGTAATGAAAAAAATCAAATTCAGGATGCACTCAAACATTTAAAGTACCATTTTCCAAAAGCGAAACAACCCAAGCACATTGTGTTTTTTAATGCTTTATTTAGTTACAATGCAATTGCGACCAATGATGATGTGGGGGTAGGGCTTGAGTGGTATTTGGGTCAATCAAATAAGGTGATAAAAAAACTTCCAGCTCAAAATGTTTATGAATATATGAAACAAGGTATGGAGCGTAAATTTATGGTTCGTGACATTGTTTTTCAATGGGTATACGCCCACATACAGGCACCCACAGACGCTAAATTTGCAGAGGATATGATTAGTTGGGGCAAACTGCTGTATTGTATAGAAGCAGCGATGCCAACTGCAGAAAAAGCAATAATAGCGCGGTATTCTCCTGAAAAATATAAATGGGCAGAAGAAAACGAAAAACAGATTTGGTCTTATTTTGTCGATCAAAAACTGTTATTCAAAAGCGATGAGATGCTTAAACTTGGGTATTTTAATGAAGCACCTCAAACTGCTGGATTACCTAAGGAAAGTCCTGATAGACTGGGGCAATTTATCGGATGGAGAATGGTGCGAAAATACATGGGGTCTCATACAGATTTATCGCTCGATCAATTAGTAAAAGTTCCATTTGCTGAGATTATGCAAACTTATAAAATCGATTAAAAATAGATTTATGTCCAAGAAATCAGAAATTAAAATTCACGTAGAAGTCAACGAAAATAATCTACCCATTGAAATGAAATGGACTGCGCAGGATGGTAAAATTGAAAATCAACCAGCTAGTGCGTTTTTGCTCTCAATTTGGGATCCAGCTGAAA
>CAMAQX010000063.1 GCA_945860455.1 Lishizhenia tianjinensis | reverse complement strand
GTGTTAAATTATCACTCTAACGTACCTTTTCTTTTTGGTTATTGAAAAAATTAATTTTAGTCTTTACTTAACCCAAAATCTCCGGACAATTTTCTGTTATTTGAATTTTTATTAAAACCCATGGGTAAAACGGAAAAACTGAATCAACTGGCATGTAGATTTAACAAGGGATACAGACCAAAAGTGAACAAAACTACAACAAAAATTCTGTCCTCGAATTGTTGTAATTTTATTACTGTTTAATTGGTTTTAGATACTTTTTGATTTTTCGAAATTTCACACTTTTTTACGATAATAGGTAAAAATAAGTGTTGTTTAATGAAAAAAGGAGCTGTTACGCTCCTTCTTTGTTGGCCCACTAGGGCTCGAACCTAGACTCTTCTGTACCAAAAACAGACGTGTTGCCAGTTACACCATGGGCCATTACGGGGTGCAAATTTATAAACTTCTTTCGAAATTCCGAAAAAAAATGAAAAAAAATAAATTTCTTTCTTCGGATCTCATTTTTATCCACTTTTTGTAGTGGGTTTTGCAATCAATTAACACATTCAAACTAAGTATTTATTATATTCGCAACTTACAAAATTGAATGTCAATGACGAATTATAAAAAAACCAATACAATTCTAGGATGGCTTGTTTTTCTAATAGCAACCGCTGTATATTTCATTACTCTTGAAGACACTGTGAGTTTATGGGATTGCGGCGAATATATTACGGCTGCATACAAACTAGAGGTTGGTCACCCTCCCGGCGCACCCTTGTTTATGGTTATTGGTCGAATGTTTTCGTTCTTCGCTGATCCAACTGATGTTGCGGTATGGATTAACCGTCTATCTGCCCTTTCAAGCTCTTTCACCATTTTATTCATGTTTTGGTCACTCACTATTTTGATTAAAAAAATGGTGCTAATGAAAAAAGAAGAACTTTCAATGGGCGATCAAATTGCCATATTTGGTAGTGCTGTTGTAGGTTCATTAGCCTACACGTTCTCTGAATCTTTCTGGTTTTCGGCAGTTGAAGGGGAAGTGTATGCGATGGCATCTCTTTTCACGGCAATCATTTTTTGGGCTGCGCTGAAGTGGGACGAAGAAATGGCTTTAATCAAAGACAACCGAAAACTCACTGATGAAGGCCAAGCAAGATGGTTAATCTTGATTATGTTCCTTCTTGGTCTTGCTGTTGGAGTTCACTTGTTGGGTATTCTTGTCGTGCCGGCGATTGGATTTATCTTATATTTTAGATATCAGCCGAAAGTTACACCACGTGGACTTCTCTATACTGCTCTAATTTCCATATTTATCCTCGGTTTTATTCAAGAGGGAATCATTCCTGGATCCATTTCCATGGCCTCGGCATTTGAAGTTGCTTTTGTAAATTCGCTTGGATTACCGTTTTTTTCTGGTACCATTTTCTTTTTCATTTTACTGCTAGTAGTTTGTGTTATTGTTATTCGAATAGCACGCAAAAAGAAAAAATATATTCTTTACAATGCCATCATGGGACTGATTGTCTTACTAATCGGCTACGGCTCTTTTGCAGTAATCGTTATTCGTTCCAATGCAAATACACCTTTAGACGAAAATGATCCTGAAAACCTAGTTACTTTGCACGCCTACTTAAAAAGAGAGCAATACGGATCAGCGCCTTTAATTTATGGACAACATTGGAATTCTGTAGAAAATGATCGAGAAGAATTTAAAAGTTTATCTCCGTTTTACCTGCGCCGTTTTGTTGTTTCTAAAGGTGATTTGGAAATCAAAGCATATAAAAATGAAGCAGACGCGCAAGCTTTTGCCTCCAAAGAAGGGGGAGAAGTTCAAGAAAAATACTTTGAAAGTAATTCATCCGTTCGTGAGAAAAGTGTTGCAACCTATTCAGGTGACCAAGCAACGTTCTTTCCACGGATGTATTGGAGCCAAGAACAACAGCGGATAGATGGCTACAAACGATGGTCAGGTTATGATGAAACATCAGATGAAGGAACTGCTATCGGAAAAGATGGTCAACGGCTACCAACCATGGGAGAGAATATTTCCTACTTTTTGAATTATCAGGTAAACTGGATGTATGTCCGTTACTTCATGTGGAATTTTGCAGGTCGACAAAACGATATTCAAGGCCATGGAGATGCCATGCGCGGAAACTGGTTAAGCGGATTCTCGTTCATTGATGAAATGCGTTTGGGAAGTCAGGAAAATGCACCTTACTACACCAAAGAAAATAAATCCAATAATAAATTCTTTTTAATTCCATTGATTCTGGGGATTTTGGGACTATTTTTTCATTTTTACAAAGCGCCAAAAGATGCATTTGTATTGTTTTTAGCATTCATTTTTACCGGTCTTGCCATTCTAGTTTATTTGAATCAAAAACCATTTGAACCCAGAGAAAGAGATTATGCTTACGCAGGTTCATTTTATTTCTTTGCTTTTTGGATAGGCATCAGCGTATATGCGCTCTACGATACATTTAAGCGATTTGTAATGAAAGAGTATATGCGCCTCGTTTATGCATTTTTGGGTGGACTTATGATTTTTGCCATAATAGATACGAAAGGAGATAGCGGTCTTTCGTCAACTTTAACATGGATTCTAATTGCTACTGGAGGTATTGGTTTAACCCTGTTAATGAGAGTATTGAAAAATGTTTTACCCAACGAAAACTCCGGAGCAATTTTAGCTACTGTAATTGGTCTTACCGCGCCATTTATTATGGGAATGCAGGGCTGGGATGATCACGATAGGAGTGGAAAAACTTCTGCCCACGAATTAGCCTCAAATTACTTGAATTCATGTACCCAAAACTCTATTCTGTTTACAAATGGAGACAATGATACGTTCCCACTTTGGTACATGCAGGAAGTTGAAGGAATGAAAACAGATGTTCGCGTGTGTAACCTATCACTAATGCAAACCGACTGGTATACTGAGCAAATGAAAATGAAGGCATACAACTCAGATCCGTTGCCAATAAAATTCCGAGAAGACCAAATCTTAATGTACGCGGGAAACACAGATCAAGTTTTATTTTCAAGTTTATTATCCCTTGCTAACATGAATGTGGGCGATGCTAATTTGAAAAAAATCATTGGGCTTCGTGTTAAACAAATGCCAAATGAAGCGTTAATTAGCACAAAAAGATTCCTAAATAATATTCAACCAATAATTAATGTAATTACTGCTGAAGGCGAAAATCAAGCACTATTGAACAAGGTAAAAGCGAAGTTTATGACTTTAGATTCAACGAATCTTGTGAATGATGCATTTACCAAAACATACGGTACACTAGAGTTAATTCAAGGAATGAGTAATAGTCAATTTAAAGGAACTGAAGAATTAATGAAACAACTTCAGAAAGAATTTGATAACTACGAAAAACCATGGGATTACACGAATTTAACTACCGCTATGGAATTTGTTCGCAATGATGAAAACCAAGTGGTATATGAAGGACAAAGCAAATTACGTGTTTTTCCGTCTTCCGGATTTGTTCTTCCTGTAAATGCTGAAAACGCAGTTAAATCAGGAATTATTACCGATGCTCAGAAAGGAAGTTGTTTTAAAGAAATCAAATTCCAATTTGATGAACAAGGATTAACTAGAGAACAGGTAATGATGCTCGATATCATGGCGAATAATGAGTGGAAACGTGGTATTTTCTTCTCCAGTCCAGGTGGTTCTGATGTTGCAATGGCCTTGAATAAATCAGGGTATATTAAGCAGAATGGTGTTGCCTATGTCTTTACTCCAGTGAATGACAGAAGAAATCGTTTTGACGATGAAGTTATGTATACCAATTTGATGAAAAAATACGATTTTGGTCATATGAATAATCCTTCTGTGTTAACGGATTATTATGCCAGAAGACATACTTCGCAATATAGATTCCAATTCATGGCCTTAGCACAACACTATTTGACTTTGGTAGAAGAAGAGGAAGACTTTTATAAAAACCCAACTGAATCTACTGAATATTATCGTAGAAGTGGGGAGGAAACAAAAGCAAAATTCTTGTTGGATGGACAAGCATCTGCCAAAACACGTATTCAAGGATATAAAGACAAAGCGAAAAATTTATTGAATCGTTCTTTGGAAGTGATGCCATTATCAACCGTTATTGATGGAGGTGAACCAAATCCAAGTAGAGAACCCTATAAGGACGGTGAACGTGAAAGACAAAGTTACCAAGATGGAGTAATTCAAGATTATATCGAATTATTTTATCGAGCAGGAGATACTAAATCTGCGGAAAAATACGGTAAGCAAATCGCACAACAAGTTGAAAGTGTTGTTAACTATTTTGTGAGTAGTGATATTCGTTTTATTGCTTCAGCGGAAAATGCTGAAGATTTTTACGCGAATTTAGCAGCCTTTTTCAAAGTGCAAGAAGCTTCCAAAACGTATAATCCAAAAGGTGAATTGGCAGCATATACTTCGAAAAAAATCGACACTTGGTATGGTAGTGAGTTTAAACGAATGAGTGAGGAAAGCAAGCAATTAGAAAATTCAAAATCAGAATTTGATTTGTATGTCGAGTTAATTGGTATTCACTTCAATAAACTTAAAGGAACTACTCCGAAAGCGGATATGACCGGACAAGAAAAAATGGATTCTGCGATGAGGCGTCAAATGATGAATGCTGCCAAAGTAAAAACAGATTCAATCAAAAAGAAATAATGAATGACACGTTTTAGAATTCCATTTTTCATTCCCTGGATTTTTCCAAGGAGAATATGGAAAATGAATTCTAAGACTTCTGTTTTTTTAACTTTTGACGACGGTCCTCAGCCTGAAGTAACCGATTGGATTTTACAATTCTTGGAAAGAGAACAAATTGCCGCTACTTTTTTTTGTGTGGGAAATAATGTTCAGAATAATCAATCTATTTTTGAACGAGTAAAAAACGCTAGCCATGTTGTTGGTAATCATACCATGCACCATGACAGGGGAAGCGACACCCGACTATCTGCCTATAATGATTCTATAAAACAAGCAGACAAACTGATAGGCAGCAACCTGTTTAGACCTCCTTATGGACGATTACCCATTTGGAAAGCTTACCACATTTATTCTAGCTATAAAGTAGTAATGTGGAGTTGGTTGTCTTATGATTATGATTCAACTGTACCAATTGATGTTATTCTGAATTCAGCGCAAAACATCAAAGGTGGAGACATTTTAGTATTTCACGACAATCCAAAAAGTTTTGAACGGCTAAAAATATTATTACCAGAAGTTGTAAAAATTATTCAATCCAAAAAGTTGTCATTCGAACTACTCTCAAAATAAACTTATTGAAACCATACATCATCAATAATCTTTGATCCTGCGAATTGGTTAACACGCTCAATGATTATTTGTTTTCCATTGCGCAATTCTTCACGCATAACTGATGAATCCATTGTGATGTATAAAGTGCGATTTGAAATGTATAGTTTGGTTGTTCGATTGGATACTGCAATTCCCATCATTTCGGGCCAACCTTTCAAGATATCCATTTCTTTCATACGTTTTTCTAAACCATATGCCCGCATGATTTTATCGACTAACTCATTCAATGGTTTGTCATCTGAATCTCTTAGAAAATCGTTATTATTCATTTGTCTGTATTTAGAGGTTCAGAAATAGTTCCAAAATTAACACGGTAAAACTTTTTTTGAATCGGTAATTCATTTAATATCCGCGCCAATCGTTCTTCATCCGTATCTGTAACGACTACTTGACCAAAATAATTATTTGATACCAATTCCAACAATTTAGCAACGCGCAAGGAATCCAATTTATCAAAAATATCATCCAGCAATAATACTGGCTTCATGTTGAGGTGGATTTTTAACCATTCGTATTGTGCCAATCGAAGAGCAATAATATACGATTTTTGTTGCCCTTGCGAACCAAATTTTTTTACGGGATGGTCATTAATCGTAAATAACAAATCGTCTTTGTGTGTTCCAACATGTGTGTATTGAGTAATCGCGTCCCTTCGTTCGGATTGAACAAGTAACTCCAACAAGTTGCCCTCCTCCAATTGTGATTTATAGGTAAACGCAACTTGTTCACTTCCAGAACTTATGTTTTCATAAAACTGTTGGAAATACGGAATAAATTGTTGAACAAAGGAAGACCTTTTTTGATGTATTTCGGTTCCCAATGCTGCTAACTGAACATTCCAAGGCTCAATTGATTCTTTATCAAACAAACGGTACTCGTGCATATTTTTTAGCAACGCATTTCGTTGATCGAGCACTTTGGAATACCGCTGAATTTGATCCAAGTACTCTCGGTCCAGCTGACTCAAAATTCCATCCATCCACCGACGGCGTAATTCACTTCCTTCGGCAATTAAATCACGATCATAAGGAGAAATCATCACGACAGGATATTGCCCGATATGATCTGCTAATTTATCGTACTCTTTTTTGTTTTTACGGAAAACTTTTTTCGCATTCAGTTTTACCGCACAATGAATTTGAGCAACTTGTTCATCCTTTATCCAGTCTCCCATGATGGAAAAAAAATGTTCGTTGAATCGTATATTCTGGCGATCCAAAACATTTAAGTAAGACTTGCACATGCTTAAATAATAGATTGCATCCAAAATATTTGTCTTACCCGAACCGTTAGGGCCAACAAATCCGTTAATGCCATCTACCAAAGAAACATCAGCTTCCTCGTAATTTTTAAAATTCACTAAATGCAAGTGGGAAATATGCATAGGCAAAGTTACGCTTTGCAATTACTCAGTGAACATTACACCCGAAAAAATTCAGAGGCAATATAATCAGCTCTCAATTTACCGGATGGCGTAAGAAACAGATATTCATTCGTTTCTTGCAACCAATTGGCCTCAATAAATTTCTTTTTCGTTGCGAAAAATTCGTCTTTGAGTTCAAATTGTTTGGTTAAAAAAGTGAGTGAAACGCCTTCAGCGGTTCTCAATCGAGTCAAAAAATACTCGTTCCAATGTTCTTGCTTCGTTAATACCTCATCCTCAAACCAGTCTTGGCGTTTCATATAAAGGGAATTGTTTGACACGTTCCACCTGCGCTTTTTACCATCAAAGGAATGAGCTGAAGGACCAATTCCCATGTAGGAATTACCGGTCCAATATGATGAATTATGCTTGGATCGTTGTCCTTTTTTTGCAAAATTAGATATCTCATAATGCTCGTAACCGGCTTCTTCCAATAATTCAATCAATACTTCAAATTGTGCGATGGCATCATCGTCCTGTGGCTGAATTATCTCCCCCGAGCGCACTTTTTTTTCAAGTAAGGTGCCTTTTTCAATCGTTAGGCAATAGGATGAAATATGCGGAACATTCCAACTCAAAACTTCTTGAATATGGTCCTTCCACTGCGAAATGGTCATGTTTGGTAATCCGTACATGAGATCAATAGTTAAATTCTCAAATCCATTAGCTTGAACCAGTTTCACTGCATTTCTACTTTGATCCACTGTATGTGCACGATTCATCCATGACAAATCTTCCGGATTAAATGATTGAATTCCAATGCTCAAGCGATTCACGCCACATCTTTTCCATCCTGCTATGGCCAACTCCGTTATATCTTCCGGATTTGCTTCAAGTGTAATTTCATCCAACTCATTCAATGGTTTGATTCGTCCAACTGTTGCACAAAGCTTTTGAAGCTCGCTTTCTGTCAATAAACTAGGTGTCCCACCGCCAAAATAAAGTGTGCTAGGTGAATCTTCTTTTAAATCAGCTAATCGAGTTTCTAACTCTTGTTGAATTGAATGAATCATTTTATCACGATACCCAGTAAAGGATGTCGAAAAATGAAAATCACAGTAGGAGCATTTTTTAGCGCAAAAAGGAATATGGATATAGATGCCTGACATGAGTTCAAAATTACGTTTTTTTATTACTAGCCAAACGTATTGTGTTTTTCGCACCCGTAAATAATGTAATTTTTAATTTTAGTTTTAATATGCTGATTTTCAATTATATAACTTTTATGTGTTAACTATTTAATTTTAAGATGATATGGCGGCTCGAGTTTCTTTAACAATAGCTAATTCATCAACAAAAGATTATTATTACGAATTAGCGAATAATGCAGGTGGTGAAGGAACAGAAGTGAACAAAGTATCATTAACGATGATTTCTCTTGGTGCTGAGAAGCATTTTGCAGGTACTGATAAACTTTCTCCATATGTTGGAGCAGATTTCGTATTTGGAATGGGTAACTCATCAGAAAAATGGGATAAATTTGATGGTTCAGGATATAGTGCTGACTTTACAGCAACTGCAAAAAATCCTACTTCCATGATTGGATTAAATCTAGTTGCGGGTATGGATTATTATTTCGCTGAGAATTTCTATTTCGGTGCTGAATTAGGTCTTGGATTCCAGTCAGTTTCTAATAAAGCTGGGAATTTGAATCAACTACTTGGTGGCACAACTACTACAACTTTATCTGAGCCTTCAAAATCAAGTTCTTTTGGTAACAATTTTATTGGTAATACTCGAATTGGTTGGAGATTCTAATCTAGAAATTTCACGCTTTTTAAAGGCGGCTTCGGTCGCCTTTTTTGTTATAGCCCAAAAAGGGAATCAAAATTTTCATGAGAGCCACGTGGGGTAAATTCAACGCGAATCACATCTCCTACACGCACGCCACACAATTGTTCAACTCCCCCACTCGTTCCATTGGCTCCCTGATTAATCGCAATTTCTAAAAAATCATTGCTATTAAAAATGGCCACTTTTTCACCCGGAGGAACAGCATTGTATCCAGGAGAAACGTGTTCAATGAAATACTCTTTATTTCGGTAATAGATTGTGTAAGGTATATCTTTACTATATCGTTCAAAATAGGATCTATGAATATTGGATATCAAATTGCCAAATGCATCAATGTGCACAACATATCCTTTAATTACATTCGTTTCAACCAAAACACTTGGAGAATATGCTCTTTTGAACTTCTCCTTAGGATGCGCAAAATTAGGGATATGATCGCCATTTAATATTCTACAAGCCAAAGGAATCAATAATTGCTTTGTTGGAAATGAATAATATGTACCTTCTTCAATAATGCTTTTAACTTGATAAAATTCGTCGGGTTCATCTTGATGTAAAAAGGCGCCAAAAAAACCATTATCATTTGAAATAAAATATTGTCCTTTAAACTTTAAAATACTAGGATACATTCCATCATCCGTTCCTGGGGCAATTTGTGGTTCCGAATCTACGCCAATCACATGCACTGTACCCATTGGGAAATCCCGAAAACAATTTCTTACTTGATATGCTGCTTCAGAAATATCAAATGGTCGTATATCATGCGAAATATCAATAATTGTAGCCGTCGCATAAAGACTTAAAACCTTGCCTTTTATCGAGGCAACATAATGATCTTTTGTTCCATTATCTGTTGTAAGTGTAAGAATTTGCATACAAAAAGATTCCCCTTTGCCGGAGTTTTTTTAAATTTGACTCAAATGTAACTGAAATAGGCAAAAAAGTCAAATAAACCTTTGAATAATTAGAGAATTGCTAACAAGAACTTTACAAATAGAAAAAATTAATCCAGCGGAATTCTTTGGAGCAAACAACTCAAACCTGAAGCACTTTAAGAATTTTTTTCCGACCCTAAAAATTTCCTCTCGAGGCGATGTACTTTCATACGCTGGCGATGAAGAAACGATGGATGAATTTGAACGGAAAATAAATTTGCTTTTAGCTCATTTTAATCAATATAACTCATTATCAGAAAATAATATCGACAATTTGATGCTCGAAGATGGTTCCAAAATGCTATCACATGCAGATGGATCTGAAACATTGGTTCACGGCAATGGTGGAGTAAATATAAAAGCGCGCACCGTTAATCAGAAGAAATTGGTTCAAGCTGTGAACGAATTTGATATGGTTTTTGCAGTTGGTCCGGCCGGCACAGGTAAAACATATACTGCTGTTGCTTTAGCTGTTCGCGCATTGAAAAACAAAGAAGTTAAACGCATCGTTTTGACAAGGCCAGCCGTGGAAGCCGGAGAAAATCTTGGTTTCTTACCAGGAGATTTGAAGGAGAAACTTGACCCCTATTTAATGCCTTTGTATGATGCATTAAGGGATATGATTCCCAAAGAAAAATTAGCTGATATGCTCGAATACGGAATAATTGAAATTGCACCGCTTGCATTTATGCGCGGACGTACATTGGATAAAGCTTTTGTGATTTTAGATGAAGCGCAAAACACCACCAAAATGCAAATGAAAATGTTTCTTACTCGAATGGGAATGACAGCAAAATTTGTAATTAACGGTGATTTATCTCAAATTGATTTACCCAATAAACAAACTTCGGGATTGGCTTTTGCCTTAGATAACCTTAAAGACGTGGATGAAATTGGTGTAATACGATTGGGTCAAAGTGATGTAATTCGTCATCGATTGGTGAAAAAAATAATTGAAGCATTTGAGATAGCAGAGGCAGAAGAAAAAAGCAAAAAAGAAAATGAGGGCATTAACAAAAACAGAATTTAATTTTCCAGGACAAACGCATGTATATCATGGCAAGGTGCGCGATGTGTATACTTTGGATAATGAATTAGTGGTTATGGTTGCCTCTGACAGAATTTCCGCATTCGACCACATACTTGCTAAGGGAATTCCATACAAAGGACAGGTATTAAACCAGGTTGCAACCATGTTTTTAAAAGCAACCCAAGACATTGTTCCCAATTGGTTAGTGACGACACCTGATCCAATGGTAGCTATTGGTAAAGCATGCGAACCGATTCGGATTGAAATGGTTATTCGTGGTTATTTAGCCGGACACGCTGCACGAGAATATAAATTAGGTAAACGCGAATTATGCGGTGAAAAATTAGCCGATGGTTTAATTGAAAACGATGCATTTCCAACTCCAATAATTACTCCTGCCGCAAAAGCAGATGAAGGACACGACATTGATATTTCAAAGGAAGAAATAATTTCACAAGGACTCGTTTCAAGAGAAATCTACGAAACGATGGAGAAATATACAAGAGCACTTTTTAAACGAGGGAGTGAAATGGCTAGAGAGCGAGGACTAATTCTTGTTGATACAAAATATGAATTTGGGCTATTTAATGGCGAGGTTATCCTAATTGATGAAATCCACACACCGGATTCATCCCGTTATTTTTATGCTGACGGTTATGAAGAGAGACAGAAACTAAATCAGCCACAAAAGCAATTATCCAAGGAATTTGTGCGTGAATGGTTAATGGAAAATAATTTTCAGGGCAAAGAAGGTGAAAGTATGCCATTTATGCCCGATGAATTTGTTGATACCATTACTGCGAGATACATAGAATTATATGAGCGAATTACAGGATTGACTTTTGATAAAGATGATTGCGAGTCGCTCGAAGAACGAATTGATAATAACGTCTGCACTTTTTTAAATCAACTCTAACGATTTCTCATGAAAGGTAAAAATCCCATTGGCGTTTTTGATTCCGGCTATGGGGGATTGACCATTTTGTCCGAAATCAGGAAATTAATGCCTGAATACGACTATTT
>CAMAQX010000062.1 GCA_945860455.1 Lishizhenia tianjinensis | reverse complement strand
AATCAATTGACGCAAATCATTTGTTTTGAAGGATTGAATAGAAATAGAATCCAAGGCAATATTTCCTTTTTCTGGATCATAAAAACGAGGTAGTAAATCAGCTATGGTGGATTTACCACTTCCGGATTCACCTACAAGTGCAATCGTTTTTCCCTTTGGAATCGTAAATGATACATTTTTTAAGACCATTTCTTCACCATAGCGAAAAGAGACATCTTGATAAGTGATGGAATCTGTAAAACGAATTGGTGAATGCGGAAATGCCGGCTCCAATATGCGCATGTCTGCTGTTAAAATCTCATTAATTCGATCCATGCTAACGCGTGCTTTTTGTAAGACTGCTATCTGATTAGAAACAGATTGAATAGGTCTTAATAATTGGGAAAAGATAATAATGAACGTAATAAAAAGCTCACCGGTTAAACCTGATCCAGTGGATGTTGAATCTAAGATCATTGACCCACCAAACCAAACCAAACACATCATTACAGCAGCACCTAAAGTCTCACTTAATAGTGGAGCGATATCTCGTTTACGGAATGTTCGTGTAACTAATTGTTGATGACGAAGATTGATTGATTGAAATAATCGCTGCATAAAATCAACGGCATTAAATGCTTTAATTATTCTTATTCCGCCCAAACTTTCGTCCATTGCCGAGTATAAAAGACCTAATTGTTCCTGTCCATTTTTTGCCGTTCTTTTCAAACTTTTACCAATACGCGAAATAACAAATGCCGTAACGGGCAATAAACACATCGAAACCAAGGTTAAACTGGGACTAATGTAGAGCAAGGATGCAACATGAATAACAATAGAAATAGGCTCACGAAAAATCAACTCCAACATTCCCACAACCCCATTTTCAATTTCACCCACATCGCTGTTCATCCGCGCCATCAAATCTCCTTTTCGTTCGTGAGAATGAAATGAAAGAGGCAAATGCAATGCTTTAGAAAACAATTCATCTCGCACGTCACGCACAACAGCCATGCGCAATTCAGATTGGAACCACACTGCCAAATAACGAGAAGCGTTTTTCAATAGAAATGCAAGAAAAACAGAAATGCAAACAAAAAACAACGCTTGTTTTGGATCAGTTGAAACCATTTCATGCATCTTGAAATTATACCAATCAGCAACATAACCTGTAAAATCAGCTAAATGACCAGAGAAAACGGGATGTTGAATTGGCTTTTTAAAATCACTTGACTTAAAAATAAGTTGCAAAAAAGGGATGAATAGAACCAATGACAATAAATTGAATACCGTATAGAGAAGATTTCCTACAATAGTAATGAATGCCAAAAATTTATACCTGAAGGTATACTTGTATATTGCTTTCCACGAATGCATAGAACAAAGATACACTAAACGAAATTGTAAGACATAAATTGCTTGCGAATTGTTACATTTGCACCCTATGTCATCAATACGCCAACATAAAGTTGAAGCTGCCATACGGGCAGAATTAGCTTCTTATCTGCAACGTAACACCAATGAAATCTGCATGGGCAGTATGGTTACAGTAACGATTATTCGTGTTACATCCGATTTATCATTAGCCCGTTGCTACCTCAGTTTTTTTGCCGGACCGGATAAAAAAGTGGTGTTAGATAACATTAATCACAATAAAGGAAAGATTAGAATGGAGATTGCAAAAAGACTTAGTAACATGCGAAAAACTCCAGAATTATTATTTTTTATTGATGATTCTTTGGATTATGCGGAGGAAATAAACGAATTATTGAAAAAATAAATTGGCAACAAACGTTCCTTATTTCATAGCAAAACGCTACTTGTTTTCTTGGAAAAAAAGAAACGCAATCAACTTAATTACTGCGATTTCGGTCATTGGAATTGCAATTACAACCGCAGCTCTCGTTATATTAATTTCGGCGTTTAACGGAATTGAACAGATGATTGACCGCATGTATTCTGAATTCGATACGGATTTAACGATTCTTCCTGTCAATACAAAAACCTTCAATATTGCCCAACTGAACGTAACTAAACTCAAACAAGTTAAGGAAATTCAATCTACATCTAGCACGATTGAAGAGTTAGTAATTTTAAAAAATGGGGATCGATGGGTCAACGCAAAATTAATGGGAGTAGATTCCAGCTTTTTAGCAATGGCAAATATGAACAAGCATTTACTACACAATCGAAAAATTACTGACAATACAAATTTCATTCTTCCAGGAGCAGGACTGTTGGAAAAACTACAAATCCAGCTCGATCAAGATAACAATTATGAGCCAATCGTATTCTTTGCACCAAAAAGAAAATTAACAATCCGACCTGGCAAAAATCCATTTTATACTGAAAACGCAACAGTAAGTGCTATTATGAATTTCAACCGCGAAGTCAATATGGAAGTAATTGTTTGTAACCTTGACTTTGCCGCGAATTTACTTCAATACGAAGAAGAGATTTCCTCCATTTTAATTGACTTAAGAAATGATTGTAATTCAGATGAAACTAAGCGAAAAATTCAAGAACTCGTAGGGCCAACATTTCAAGTTCGATCGCGTTACGAAAAAAATGAACTCATCTTTAAAACCAGTAAATCTGAAAAAGTGATTGTTATTTGTATTCTAGTATTCGTATTTATTTTGGCCGCATTTAACTTGATTGCCTCACTAACGATGCTTTTTGTGGAAAAGAAAAAGAACATAATCACGCTTGTAGGTATGGGATTAACTCAAAAAAATATTTTCATCATTTTCTTTTACGAAGGATTGTTATTATCTCTAATTGGATTAATTATAGGACTTTTTCTTGGTTACTCGGTTTCAATGGCTCAAATTTATGGTTCCCTGTTAGTATTACCGGGCACTTTAGAACCCTTTCCTATTAATTTAAAATTGAGTGATGGTCTTTTCATCCTTGCATTGGTTGGCGGATTGAGTGTTGTTTTTTCATTAACTACTGTAGTGTTTTTAGTTAAAAACAATTTTTCACGTGGTATTTTTAAGGCGAAATCTTAAAGGAGAAATTGGAAAAGCTAAGATAGAACAATAAACTTGTTAAAAACTTCTTCTTTTTTTCTTATAAGTTAATTTCAAATCAAAAATTACTGAAAATAAACAATTATCTTTGCGCCGAAATTTAGAATACTAATTGATCAAAATAAACCTGAAATGTTACAAATTAAAGGAAAAGTCTCAAAAGTAATTGGTCCAGTTGTGGACGTAAATTATGAAAGAGGAAGTGCATTGCCAAACATTTACGATGCTCTTGAAGTATACAAGACGGATGGAACTCGTGTTGTTTTAGAAGTGCAATCTCACGTCGGAGAAAATTCTGTTCGTACTATTGCGATGGATTCAACAGATGGATTTACCCGTGGCATGGAAGTTACTTCTACGGGCAGTGCAATTAAAATGCCTATTGGAGAAGAAATAAAAGGTAGACTTTTCAATGTTGTTGGAGAAGCAATTGATGGTATTCAAGCTGTTGATAATTCAAACGGACTACCAATTCACCGTGAAGCTCCAAAATTTGATCAATTATCTACAGCCACCGAAATTCTTTTTACTGGGATTAAGGTAATTGACTTGATTGAACCATATGCGAAAGGCGGTAAAATTGGTCTTTTTGGTGGTGCAGGTGTTGGTAAAACAGTATTGATTCAAGAATTAATTAACAATATTGCGAAAGGTCATGGTGGTCTTTCCGTATTTGCAGGTGTTGGTGAAAGAACCCGTGAAGGAAATGATTTACTCCGTGAAATGTTGGAATCCGGCATTATTAAATACGGAAAAGAATTTATGCATTCCATGGAAGAAGGTGGATGGGATCTTTCAAAAATTGACCTAGAGGAAATGAAAGAATCGAAAGCTACTTTCGTTTTTGGTCAAATGAATGAGCCTCCTGGAGCTCGTGCTCGTGTTGCTTTGTCCGGATTAACTGTGGCTGAATATTTCCGAGATGGATCTGGAGATGGACAAGGAAAAGACATTCTTTTCTTCGTTGATAACATTTTCCGATTTACACAAGCGGGTTCAGAAGTTTCTGCGCTACTTGGACGTATGCCTTCTGCTGTTGGTTACCAACCAACATTGGCCTCTGAAATGGGTGCGATGCAAGAACGAATTACATCAACAAAAAACGGATCAATCACATCTGTTCAAGCGGTTTACGTTCCTGCCGATGACTTAACTGACCCAGCTCCGGCAAATACATTTGCCCACTTGGATGCAACAACAGTACTTTCAAGAAAAATTGCAGAGTTAGGTATTTATCCTGCTGTGGATCCATTAGATTCTACATCACGTATTTTAACTGCAGAAATAGTTGGCGATGAACATTATGATTGTGCTCAACGTGTTAAAATAACACTTCAACGATACAAGGAACTTCAAGACATTATTGCAATTTTAGGAATGGACGAACTTTCTGAAGAAGATAAACTGATAGTTCATCGTGCTCGTCGTGTACAACGTTTCTTGTCTCAACCTTTCCATGTGGCTGAACAGTTTACAGGACTTCCGGGTGTTTTAGTTGATATTAAAGAAACCATCAAAGCATTCAATGCCATTCTTGACGGAGAATATGACAAATATCCAGAAGCTGCATTTAACTTGAAAGGTGGTATTGCAGATGTTGTTGCGGCAGGAGAAAAAATGTTAACTGAAGCATAAATCTATGTTAGTAGTTGACATCTTAACACCTGAATCTACTGTTTTTAATGGCGAAGTGATTTGTGTAACCCTACCTGGTTTGGATGGCACATTTCAACTATTAACTAGCCACGCACCGATTATTTCAGCATTAAAAGCGGGGAAACTTATCGTAGAGTTACCTGCTAATTTTAATGAGGAAACGTACAAAAGTAAGTTGATTCATCAAACGGCAGACCCCAAGAAAATTGAAATTTCAATTGGCGGGGGTGTTGTAGAAGTGACAAATAATAAAGTTATTATTCTAGCTGAATAATTAGATTCTCAACGATATAAAAAAAGGAAGCTTAACACTTCCTTTTTTTATGGGTTATATTTGTTGATGAAAAAACCTCTCTATTCTTAGAGCAGTTTTAAAATTTCACCTTACTCTATAAGTTAGGCATTTCACGCGTAAATGCTGGTATACCTGTAACATCCATACCTGTAATCAACAAGTGAATGTCATGAGTTCCTTCATATGTGACAACTGATTCCAAATTAGCCATGTGACGCATCATAGAATACTCACTCGTTATTCCCATTCCTCCATGTATCTGGCGCGCCTCACGTGCGATGTTCATTGCAATTTCAACATTGTTCCGTTTTGCCATTGATATTTGAGCACTTGTTGCTCTACCGTCGTTGCGTAATTGCCCTAAACGGAATGTTAATAATTGCGCTTTTGTAATTTCTGTTATCATTTCGGCCAATTTCTTTTGAATTAACTGAAATGCACCAATTGGAACATTAAATTGGGTTCTTTCTTTTGAATACCGCAAAGCTTGATCATAACAATCCATAGCAGCACCTAATGCTCCCCATGCAATTCCAAATCGAGCAGAATCCAAGCAACTTAATGGTGCACCCAATCCACTTCGACCAGGAAGTATATTTGATTTAGGAACTTTTACATTATCAAAAATCAATTCACCTGTTGCCGAAGCTCTGAGTGACAATTTCCCGTGCATCTCTGGAGTTGAAAACCCTTCCATTCCACGTTCAACCAACAAACCAAAAATTCTATCTGATTCATCTTTAGCCCAAACAACTGCTACATCAGCAAATGGTGCGTTAGAAATCCACATTTTTGCACCATTCAAAATAACATGATTTCCAGCATCCTTGAAATTTGTAATCATCCCTCCAGGATTTGAACCATGATCGGGTTCAGTTAATCCAAAGCAACCCATCATTTCGCCTGTAGCTAATTTCGGTAAAAACTTTTGTTTGTGTTCTTCGGAACCATATTTCCAAATTGGATACATCACAAGGGAAGACTGAACAGATGCCGTTGAACGCAAACCGGAATCACAGCGTTCTAATTCTTGCATTATTAATCCATAAGAAATATGATCTAGCCCTGCTCCTCCATATTCTTCAGGAATGTACGGGCCAAAAGCACCTATTTCACCTAACCCAGCAAACAAATGAGTTGGAAAAGTCGCGTTTTCATAATGTTCATCAATGATCGGAGAAACTTCACGTTTCACCCAAGCACGAGCAGCATCGCGAACTAATTTATGTTCTTCAGACAATAAATCGTCAAGCATATAATAATCTGGGTGTACGTATTGATCAGTTTTCATAAGATTATTTAAAATAAAGACAAAAATAAGTATATTTTGTTCTAACCAAGCCAAGAATTTAAAAGTTTTAGTAGTATAATTCTAAAACCGAAGTAAGATGTAAGTTTGTACAGCTAATTTCTTTAGAATCCCAATAACCTTGTTACTTTTGTATATGATTTCATTGATACAAACTGGTGAGCTAATCCTTCGGAAAATCCCCTTCGAATTACCCGAACTGATCGGATTATTCGTAAGCATTGGACTCATTAGTTTGGCGAAAATCAGTCACCCAAAAACGCTTGAAACTGCTTTTGGAACTACGTTTTCATTGAAATCTGAAATTTCATTTAATGACACCGTAAAAATGCACCCTTTCAGTTCTTTTGTGCTGATTATCAATTTTTTGGTAAGCATCTCTCTTCTGATTTTTTTATCCACTCAATCATTCATTAAAAACGGCACTGAACATTATCTCTTTTCACTTGGAATATCCGCTCTGTTACTTTTCATTTATCTAACTGGAATATACATCGTTGGTTTTATTAGTGGAGAGATGAATCGCATTATTACCAATCAAATTTTTACACTGAATTTTATACATATTTCCGGAATAGCTGGGTGCCTTTTAGCTATTCCTTGGTTAATAAATCCTCACCTCAACTTTTTATTTACAGTTACAACGGGAATTATTTTGGTTGGACTTTATCTGTTACGCCTTTTTAAAATTTTATCGGTTGCTTTAAGAGAACATATACCTTTATATTATTTATTTTTGTATCTTTGCACCCTCGAAATACTTCCAATTTTTGTAAGTGTTTCAGTTTTTTGGAAGAATGTAGTTGTTTAGATAACGGTTAATATTTAGAGAATTGGCTATCAAATCAATTTTAGTATCTCAGCCTAAGCCCGAAGGAGACAAGTCGCCCTATTATGACTTAGCGGATAAATATAAAATCAAAATAGATTTTAGACCGTTTATAAAAGTGGAGGGGGTCGATTCAAAAGAATTCAGGTCACAACGCATCAATTTTACTGATTTTTCAGGAATCATTCTAACTTCAAAGGTAGCAGTAGATCATTTTTTTAGAATTGCTGAAGAAATTCGGTTCGAAGTTCCAGATGACTTAAAATACTTTTGTATATCTGAAGCCGTTGCCTTGTATCTTCAAAAATACGTTACGTATAGAAAACGAAAGATATTTTTTGGAAAACAAACGATTGAGCAATTGGCAGATGTAATGAAAAAGCACAAGAACGAAAAATTCTTACTGCCTTGTACTGATATTTTAAGAGATAATATTCCAATAACTTTAGAAGAACAAAAAATTGAGTTCTCCAAAGTGATTTTATACAAAACTGTGGCTGCCGATTTATCGGACTTAGAAGATGTCAAGTACGATTTATTGGTTTTCTTTAGTCCCGGCGGAATTGAATCCTTATTCAAAAACTTCCCTGACTTTATTCAGGATAAAACGTGTATAGCAGCTTTTGGTACAACTACCGCACAAGCAGTATTAAAAAACAACCTTCGATTAGATTTACATGCCCCACAACCCAATGCTCCATCAATGATCGGGGCTATTGAATTGTTCGTAAAAGAAAAACTAAAAAAGGGATGATTTTTCAAATCAAAAAAAGGATGTAACTTTTTTTAAACTCAGCTCATTACTTTTGCACCACATCAATGAACAAGCCATCGCAAATCAGTAAAACCTATTCTTATCTTATATGAAACAACTTATTCAAGACTTCCCTAAACACATTGAGGAAGCTTTCTCAATCGCTGAAAAATCAATATTTAAATCACCATCTGCTGAAATTCACAATATTATTATATGTGGAATGGGAGGGTCTGGAATTGGTGCGAAAATAGTTTCGAATTGGGTACAAAACGAAATTAAACTTCCAATAACCTTAGTTACTGATTATAATTTACCAAGTTTTGCATCTGTAAATTCCCTCATAATCGGTTCTTCCTATTCAGGTAACACAGAAGAAACCATGATGGCATTAGCCGAGGGAAAAGCATTGGGAGCACATATTATGTGCGTTTGTAGTGGTGGTAAAATGGAACTGTTTTGCCAAGAAAACAAGTATGATTGCGTTATCGTTCCGGGGGGTAATCCTCCACGCAGTACCTTAGCGTTTTCTTTAGTACAATTATTGAACATACTTTACTCACTTGGATTTATCGGCTCCTCGACCATGAAACAAATGAAAGCGGCACAAAACTTATTAACAGAGAATCTTTCTGAAATACAATCTGTTGCACAAGAAGTTTCAGCACATTTGTTTGGTAAAATCGGCATATTATATGGTGAAACAAAATATGAAGGAGTAATTGTTCGTGCAAGACAACAATTCAATGAAAACTCCAAATATTTATGCTGGCACCACACTATTCCTGAAATGAATCACAATGAGCTTGTTGGTTGGGGCGGAGGTGACGCACGATTTGCACCAATATTCTTTGAGACGAGCGATGTTCATCCACGCAATAAAAAGCGCTTTGAAATAACTAAAAACGCAACGGAAAAAAAATGCGGTAAAATTCTTTCAATTTCTGCCGAAGGAGCATCCACCGTTGAAGAGTCGCTTTACTTAATACACATCATTGACTGGGCGTCTTTTTACTTGTGTGAAGCGAATAACCAAGACATTATTGACATTGAAATTATTGATTATTTGAAAGGCGAACTTTCCAAATTCTAATGAATGACACCAAGAGTTACCTGCCATTTTTTAGGAAAAATTGATTACAAAACGGCGTGGGAATTCCAGGAAAAATTATTTCAAGAAGGCGTTCAACAAAAAATTGCTATCCGAAATGGTGAAAGCACATCACTTCCTAAAAATCATTTGATATTTTGCGAACATCCTCATGTTTTTACACTCGGTAAAAGTGGTGATCGGCAGCATTTATTAATCGATCAATCAGGTTTGGATGAAAAAGAAGCGCAATTTTATCAAATAAACCGAGGCGGTGACATCACGTATCACGGTCCAGGCCAATTGGTCGTTTATCCCATTTTTGATCTGGAGCAATTTTTTACGGATATCCATAAATACATGCGTTATTTAGAGGAGGCTGTTATCAGAACAATTGCTAATTATGGAATTCAAGGAGAACGATGCGACGGATTAACGGGCGTCTGGATTGATGCAACAACAGCTAAAGCAAGAAAAATTTGCGCCATGGGAGTTAAAAGTTCACGTTGGATGACGATGCATGGTATCGGATTTAATGTCTGCACAGATTTAAGCTACTTCAACCATATTGTTCCCTGTGGAATTCAAGATAAGGCAGTGACTTCGTTAGCAAACGAACTAGATTTACCTGTATCCGTAGATGAGATTACGCCTATATTATTGAAAGAATTAACCGATTTGTTTAATTTTGAAGTAATAGCGAAACTATGAAAAAACGAGCATTTAAGTTATTACGAGTCATTGGTTTAGCTTTCCTTTTTATCATTTTAATTGGAAATCTCTTCATACTCTTAACTGGAAGATATTATTTATACAGCGCAATTTCAAAAACGTATTTACGTGGCGAAACAGGCCCTGGCATTTACGACCTTGACTTGTTTGAAAAAACAACCATTAACACGAATTCTGATCATTTTAATTGGAGTAATCACCCAAGAAAGAACACGTATAATTGGAAGATTAGCGAACTTGACTATCATAAAAATTGGGGGACAACAGCATTTTTAGTTATTCACAAAGATTCTATTCTCCTGGAGAAATATTGGGGAGACCACAACGAAAAAACGGTCTCCAATTCTTTTTCCGCAGCGAAAACAATCATCGCTTTATTAATTGGAATTGCAATTGACGAAGGATACATAAAAAACATGGACGAACCTGTTGGCAATTACATTCCTGAATTTAAAAATTTGGGACGGCAAAAAGTCACTATTCGCCACCTGCTGCAAATGGCTTCTGGTTTAGATTGGGAAGAAAGCGGAAGTAACCCTATTTCAGAAGCTGCTGAAGGCTATTTTACATCAGATTTACACGCTTTAGTTACTCGTCAACTAGTTGTAAATGAGCCAGGTAAAAAATTTAAATACCAAAGTGGAAATTCACAATTATTAGGAATCATTATTACCAATGCTACAAAAATGTCACTTTCTAACTATATGGAAACTCGCTTGTGGAAAAAAATTGGGGCCAGTTCCACTGCTTATTGGAGTACGGACCAAGAGAATGGAATCGAAAAATCTTTTTGCTGTTTTTATGCCACTGCTCGCGACTATGCTTTACTTGGTCGCCTGTTGTTAAATAAAGGAAAATGGGGCAATAAACAGCTTATTTCATCCAATTTCATGAAAGAATTGATTACCACCCCAACGCTACAAATGGATGAAGGAACCCCTAATCAACGTTACGGATTGCATACTTGGGTCTATTTAAATCAAGGTAATCCTGTTTACTATTTCCGAGGATATAGAGGCCAATACATCCTTACGGTTCCAAAAGATGAGTTGATTATTGTGCGACTAGGAATGAAACGAGAAAAGGATTTTAACCTTCCTGAAAACAAAATATCGAATGCTAAATTTCTAAATCAACATCAAGAAAAAATCGGACATTCGCCGGATGTTTTTAATTATATAATAAACGGATATTCCATTTTTAATACATTAAAATGAGAGAAGAGTTAAGGGGACCTATAGTAGAAAAGGTTGGAGTTGCTGTTGTGCAACAAATAAATACTGACAACGAACTAGAATACAATGTGTATTTACTAAATCTTCGGGATGACATCATGGAAGGAATCATTATAAACAGCACTGGTTATGGTGAAAATGTCAACACCGGTGAAAAAATAAAAACGTCCACATTACGTCATTGCATTGAAGTACTTCTTCCAAATGAGGCTGCAAGAATAGAACCTATAATGGATGATGTTTTTGGAATTTCAAATGAGTATTGGGTGAGTTTTTGGATTGATGACGTTTTATATGACAAAAAATTTATTTTTCCACCCGAAATGATTTGCGAAAAGAACTTGAAAGAGATAAAAATATTGGGTGCAAAAGGGATTCTAATTCAATGATAATGGGTAAAAATACCAGGAATTTAATCCTATTTCTTATACTCAACTTTGGCGCGTTGGGAATTGGTAGTTTTTTAATGGGAAGCAGTCCGGTAGAAAATTCGTGGTATCAATCGCTGAATTTAGCGCCATGGACTCCGCCTGGTTGGGTTTTTGGAGCTGCTTGGTCAACTATTATGATTCTTTTTTCTATCTACATGATGCTTGTATTTCGAAAATCCCCTAACAATCAAAATAGAATTATTTATGCCATACATTTACTACTAAATATCGGGTGGAATCCCCTATTTTTTCAGTATCATCTTGT
>CAMAQX010000061.1 GCA_945860455.1 Lishizhenia tianjinensis | reverse complement strand
ACCGGCTTCGTTGTCATACCAGCCCACAACTTTTATCATGCTTCCAACAACACTTGTCAATCCAGCATCAAATAAACAACTAGCTGGATTTCCAATAATGTCTACCGAAACAATTGGGTCTTCTGTATAGGCTAAAATTCCTTTCAAATAGGTTTCAGCTGCTTGTTTCATTGCTGCATTGATTTGATCAATCGTGATTTTTTCAGGAGCAACTAAAGTTATTTCGGTTAAAGATCCATCAGCTACTGGTACACGCACACTTCCTCCTCCGGTTATTCCATGAAGTTCGGGGAAAATTTTGGTAATGGCTTTGGCTGCACCGGTTGATGTAGGTACAATTGATTGAGCCGCTGCCCGAGCCCTACGCAAATCCTTGTGTGGCGCATCATGCAAACTTTGATCGGATGTGTAACTATGTACCGTAGAAATATAACATCCTTCAATGGTGCAAAGACTTTTCATTACCTGCACCATGGGCGCAGCATTATTGGTTGTGCACGAAGCATTGGAAATAATTTTCTCGTCTCCGGTGAGTAAATTGTCGTTTACCCCCATCACAACAGTTGGGATTTCTGCAGAGTTTGCCGGTGCTGAAATAATGACTTTTCTTGCTCCCCCAGTCAAATGTCGTGAAGCATCTTCCGAAGTTAAGAACCTCCCTGTACTTTCGATTACATAATCTACCTGATTGTAGGTCCAGGCAATTTGCTCAGGAGAAGCTGCGGAATAAAATTCGATTTTTTTACCATTCTCAAAAACGAACGAATTTCCTTCTACCGTGAATGTGTGTTTCAATCCGCGATGAATACTATCATATTTAAACAAATGGGCTAAGGTGTGAATATCGGCTAAATCATTCACCGCAACCACTTCAATATTCGTGCGCTCCAACGCCATGCGTGTTACATAACGGCCAATGCGCCCAAATCCATTTATTCCAATTCGTACCATATTGTTTTATTATCAGTAACAACAAAATTACTGCGTATGTTTTAAGAATGGCTAGTTTGAATCAAAAATGATTTTACAAAATTTCATGTTCCTCAACGGCAACAACCGCTTTCACTTCAGGTGCAGCTACACGAATGGCATCTTCCAATCCCGCTTTGAGCGTCATTGAACTCATGGAACAATCTTTACAAGCGCCCAATAAACGAACCCGAACAACATAATCCGATGTAATATCAACCAATTCTATATCTCCTCCGTCTGCATGTAAAAAAGGACGTAATTGATCAATGGCAAGATTTACTTTATCAATCAACAAGGATTCGATAGTAGCGCTCATACAAGTTCAGCTTTTTTGGATTGAATAACTTTCAATTCTTTCACGAAGTTACGAACTAATTCATCAAATGCTAAGGCTATCGGGGTGTTTTCTTGAAAAACAGCTGGTCTCCCTGAATCTCCGGCCTCACGCACACTTTGAACGAGTGGAATTGCGCCTAGAAAAGGCACGTTCATTCCTTCAGCCAAATTTTTTGCGCCGTCACGTCCAAAGATGTAATATTTATTTTCTGGCAATTCAGCCGGTGTAAACCATGCCATATTTTCTACAATGCCAATTACCGGTACTTTTAATGTGTCTAGTTTAAACATATTCACTCCACGTCTCGCATCGGCAAGCGCAACTTCTTGTGGAGTACTAATGATTACAGCGCCATCCAAAGGCACCGTTTGAACCAAAGACAAATGAATATCACCTGTTCCGGGAGGTAAATCGATGAGTAAAAAGTCTAATTCTCCCCAATGCGCATCGGTGATCATTTGCGTAAGCGCTTTTGCGGCCATTGGTCCGCGCCAAACCACTGCATTGTCTTGATCCGTAAAAAAGCCTATCGAAAGCAATTTTATTCCTTGTGTTTCCACTGGATTAATTTTTGATTCTCCCTCAATATCAATCATGGTTGGTCTTTCTCCTACCACATCAAACATAGTAGGCATGGATGGACCGTAAATATCCGCATCTATAATCCCAACTGAGTATCCGGCTTTTAATAATCCACCCGCCAAATTGGCCGTAAGCGTAGATTTTCCAACCCCTCCTTTTCCGGAAGCAACCGCAATGATGTTTTTTACATCCGGCAATATTTTTCTGCGTGCTGCTTTTGCTTCAGCTGGAATTCCTTTTATTGTACAATTGATTTTTACTGTTTCGCCAAAAAATCGATTGAGATTAAATTCCACCGCTTCTTGCATTCGTTTGCGGGCATGCAAAGCAGGATTAGAAATCAAGACGGTTAAATTGATTTCGTTTTCAGAAATCTCCAAGGATTCAATTAAATTAGACGAAACAAGGTCTTTTTTTAAATCGGGTTCAGTAATGTTTCCTAATATTTCTAATATATTTTCGCGTGTCAGTTCCATGTTATTTGATTGCATTAATTGATCGAAACGTTTTTTCTATAATAGCTATTACTTTTTTAGAATGCCCCGCTTCAGGACTTTTAAATTCGTAATAAATCCCATTGATGTTCTTTTGTGCATAAGCGTGATAGGTTACTTCAGAATTTTGTTTTCTAGCTGTTTTTAATCTTCGTTCATAGATTAATAGTTCAGGTTCATCGACCACCAATTTCATGGTGTAGATAGATTGTTGCTTATCGAGGATTTTTGCTTTGTGCGTTTTGACAAGTTCTTTCACATCGCCGTAGTCCTCTATTAGAAACGAAAAGTAAGGACCTATGTTCAGTTCCCATAGAAAATCTGCTTCTTTGTGCTTCACCTCAGGCAAAAAACTGGCGCCAATTCCAACCGTTTCATCCGGTAGCATGATGGTAGCTGGAATGTCAAAGGAGGAAAGATTAAACTTAAAAAACTGAAAATAATCTATAGTTGTTGCTTTATTGTTGACTGTTTGGTCATCCTTGCAGCTCAATAATATAAGTAAAAGCAAGCAATAATAGAATGTTAATTTCATTTTCATGATTAAACCTTTCTTCTAAGTTCAAAATTTTGACCTAAGTATACTTTACGTACTTGTTCATCATTGGCTAATTCCTCTGCGGTACCCGCCTTCAAAATACTGCCTTCAAAAAGTAAATATGCGCGATCTGTAATAGAAAGCGTTTCTTGGACATTGTGATCCGTTATTAAAATCCCAATATTTCTGTTACGCAATTCGGCAACGATACTTTGAATATCTTCCACCGCAATTGGATCTACACCCGCAAAGGGTTCATCCAATAAAACAAATTTTGGATCTGTGGCCAAGGCTCTAGCAATTTCAGTTCTTCTTTTTTCACCACCCGAAAGACGATTTCCTAAATTTTTTCGTACATGAGTAAGCCGAAATTCCTCCAGTAATTTTTCCAGTTTTTCTTTCCGCTGTACTTTATTTAAATTGGTCATCTCCAAAATCGCTAGGATATTGTCTTCAACTGATAATTTTCTAAAAACACTCACTTCTTGCGGTAAATATCCAATTCCCAATTGAGCTCGCTTGTACATGGGCATTTTCGTGATGTCAATATCATCTAGGTAAACCTTCCCCACTTCAGGAGAAACAAGTCCAACAATCATGTAAAAGGATGTGGTTTTACCCGCACCATTGGGGCCAAGTAATCCAACAATTTCACCTTGATTCACTTCAATACTAACGGTTTTCACCACTTGTCTGCCGCGATAGGATTTTGATATTTCAGTTGTATGCAATTTCACTTTGGTAAAGATACAATGAGTTTATTAATGTATTCATGAAATTATAAAAAAGAGCGGTTTATGTTATCCTATATTTTAGTTGATGATAAATAAATTTGTTCATTGAATTATTATTGTACATTTAACAAAAACTAATCCTCCATGAAAAATCTACTTAGCATCCTACTTGTTCTTGTTTCTGTTCCTCCTATTTTTTCTCAGAATGGACCAATCACATTTGAAGATGGTGGATTTGGTAATTTGTGGACGTGGACCGTTTTTGAGAATGATATGCAACCTCATCTTGAAATGGTGTCAAATCCAAATCCAACAGGATTAAATGTGTCAAACAAAGTAGCAAAGTTTACTGCTATGCAAAACGGAATGGCATGAGCTGGATGTGAAACGCAGCATGGTAGTGATATTGGAACATTTTCACTAAACTCAACTAATTGTGTGGTAAAAATCATGGTATGTAAACCAATAATCAGTAATGTAGGAATCAAATTTGCAACAAATGCTGGCGCATCAACCGGAGAAATTTTGGTGGCAAACACCTTAATTAATCAATGGGAGGAATTAACGTTTGACTTTTCTGCAGTAATAGGGTTGCCGGCCACAACAAATGTCGATCAAATAATTGTTTTTTCGGATTTTGCTGCACGAAATACAGATCATATTTGTTATTTCGACAACATCAAATTTCAAACCCAAGGCCCTCCCTTGGCGGAACCTTTAACGGCTATGCCTGACCCAACATTTTCCGCGCAAAATGTTATTTCCATGTTCAGTAATCCCTACACGAATGTAGCAGTGGACACGTGGCAAACTCCCTGGTCTCAAGTCACATTGACTGATATGCAAATAAATGGCAATGACACTAAACTATAAACCAACTTAAATTTTGTCGGAATCGAAACCACCGGAAGTAATATTCTCGATGTTTCGGGAATGAGTCATTTTTATTTCAATGTGTGGACACCAAACATGACCAGTTTAAAAGTCAAATTGGTAGATTTTGGAGCAGATTTGTCTTATGCAGGAGGCGATGACAGTGAACATGAATTAACATTTACCCCTACGTTAGAAAACTGGAATACGTATAACATTCCTTTAACCAACTTTACATCACTAAACTCCAATCAGCATATTGCACAATTGATTTTTTCTTCAGTCCCTGTCGCTGAGGGAGTAGTATATGTTGACAATGTGCTTTTTCACACAACTGCTGCTGGAATATCTAATCAAGAGCTTTCATCCTTTACGATTTTCCCAAATCCAAGTAAAAATGACTTTACCTTAAAGGGAAATGAAAAACCAAAGGAACTCCAACTTTTTGATCAAACGGGTAGATTACTACAATCTATAATTCCACAAGGAATTGAAACCAATATTTGTCTTTCCACGCTGGTAGATGGAATTTACCACCTAACAATTGAGACTGAAAAAGGAGTGAAGGAACGAAAATCACTTATTAAAAATTAAGTTTTTCATCTAAATCCCTACTTTTGCACCGATGGGGAAAAATGTAATTCTAGTAATCGTTTTGTTTATTTGTTTGGCTAAGTTACAAGCACAGCCGATTTTTTTAGAAGTTCATAAAGACAACCAGTATCCTTTTTTATTGTCTATTCCTCCAGATTCCATTGATAGTCAAGGTCCTTCCCCGCTGCTTGTTTTTTTGCATGGTAGAAGCTTGTCTGGATCAGATTTAACAT
Organism: Lishizhenia tianjinensis; assembly: GCA_945860455.1. Taxonomy (GTDB): domain Bacteria; phylum Bacteroidota; class Bacteroidia; order Flavobacteriales_D; family Crocinitomicaceae; genus UBA952. The sequence goes on along the minus strand of CAMAQX010000061.1, from coordinate 6,460 downwards.
TGGTTAAAAAATATGGAGTGCTCCATGAAATGGAAAAGAAGGGGCGCTTTGTTCCAGGATATGTGGTTGGTCCACAAGTAAAAAAAGGAGAAAGTTGGAATCCGGATAAAATCTTACTATTGGTTGAATACATGATCCGAAATTACAACATTGATTCTTCCCGAATCTATATTGCTGGCATGAGTTTAGGTGGCTACGGAACACTTCATTTCGCTGGAAAATATCCTAAAAAAGTCGCCGCAGCAGTTGCCCTGTGCGGTGGTGGCGATGTGCGTGATGGATGTCGTTTGGCGGAAGTTCCACTTTGGATAGAGCATGGAGATCAGGATGAATCAGTTCCGGTAAATGAATCTATCAAGGTTGCAAATGCCATCAAAGCGTGTAATGGGGGTAAAAACTTGAAATTCATCATCGATCAAGGAGCTAATCATGGTGCGTTGGAAAAGGTTTTTCGCTCGGATGAATTTTACAATTGGCTTTTCTCTTTTAAGATGAAGACTAATTAAATAGATTCATTCTAAATAAGAACTAAATTAAATCTGCATTGTTCTTTGATTTAACTTTGCATCTCTAACAACAAACGTTGAATTTATAGTAGGAATATGAGTAAATCAGTTTTATTAAAATCATCCATCGCCAAAAAATATTGGATGGCATTAACCGGATTGTTTTTGTGTACCTTTTTGGTGGGTCACTTGGCGGGTAATTTACAACTTGTTTTTAGTACGGGTGAAGAAGGTAAAAGAGCATTTAATGAGTATGCTTATTTCATGGCGCACAACCCAGCCATTAAGCTTTTATCATACGTTACCTATATTTCCATTCTCTTTCACATCGTTGATGGATTCATGTTGACGATCCAAAACAAAAAAGCACGACCCGTTGGTTATGCGTATAATAAGCCTTCAGCCAACAGTTCAATGGCATCAAGAAACATGGCTGTTTTAGGCACTTTAATTTTGGTGTTTTTAGCAACGCACATGGCTAATTTCTGGTGGAAAGCGAAAGTCTCAGAAGATAAATTTCCTCTGCACGTTAAAGAAATCTCTTTCCAACAAAACAATGAGATGACAGGACAAGTGCAGAAACAAACTATGAAATTGTATTTAACTACAGCTGGAAACTATGTTCCGGTAGACGGATTTATCGTTAAAAACAAAACAGAATTGTACGAAGCTCAATTAAACGCACAAAAAGTAGAACTGAAAATGGGTGAAGGTTATAAAGATTTGCATTCGCTCGTTTTTGCATTCTTCGGCCATGATAAAACGAAACAAGGCTTTCCTATAAATGATATGGCTTTGGCAGGGTTAATTTTCTACGTAATCAGTATGTTGGTTCTAGGTTTTCACTTATGGCACGGATTCTCGTCTGCGTTCCAAACACTAGGAGTGAATCATCCAGCTTACACTCCATGGATTAAAAAAATAGGGTATGGGTTTGCAATTTTGGTTCCTGGCCTATTTGCACTTATTCCGATTGTTATTTTCATTACTAAATAGATTAAAATTCGAATTGATATGTCAATTTTAGATTCTAAAATCCCAGCCGGTCATATTTCAGATAAATGGACTGACCACAAAAACCACTTAAAACTAGTTGCTCCAAACAATCGACCAAAAATCGATGTAATTGTTGTTGGAACTGGACTTGCAGGGGCTTCTGCTGCTGCTTCATTTGGTGAAATGGGCTACAATGTGAAGGCCTTTTGTTTTCAAGATTCTCCGAGACGTGCCCATTCAATTGCCGCACAAGGTGGAATCAATGCCGCTAAAAATTATCAAAATGATGGGGATTCTGTTTACCGATTATTCTACGATACCATTAAGGGAGGTGACTATCGCGCAAGAGAGGCAAATGTGCATCGATTAGCAGAAGTTTCCGGAAATATTATTGATCAATGTGTTGCTCAAGGTGTTCCGTTTGCACGTGAATATGGAGGTTTATTGGATAATCGTTCTTTTGGAGGAACACAAGTTCAACGAACTTTTTATGCCGCAGGTCAAACAGGACAACAACTACTTTTGGGTGCTTATTCAGCTTTGTCTCGTCAAATTGGATTGGGGCGTGTGAAAATGTATCATCGCCATGAAATGTTGGATCTTGTAACGGTTGATGGAAAAGCAAGAGGAATTATTGCTCGTAATTTAGTTACTGGTGAATTAGAAAGACATGCTGCACATGCAGTAATTATCGCATCTGGCGGTTATGGAAATGTTTATTTCTTATCTACTAACGCAATGGGTAGTAACGTTTCTGCCGCTTGGAAGGTACATAAAAGAGGGGCCTTGTTTTCCAATCCTTGTTTTGTTCAAATTCATCCAACGTGTGTTCCTGTTCACGGAACAAATCAGGCCAAATTAACGTTGATGTCTGAATCTCTTAGAAATTCAGGAAGAATTTGGGTTCCAATGAAGAAAGAAGATGCAGAAGCCATTCGAGAAGGAAGGTTAAAACCCACTCAAATTGCAGAAGAAGATAGAGATTATTTTTTAGAAAGACGTTATCCTGCTTTTGGAAATTTGGTGCCACGTGATGTTGCTTCTCGCGCTGCGAAAGAACGATGCGATGCGGGTTTTGGTGTTGAGGCAAACGACACCAATGAAGGAGTATATCTTGACTTCTCAACAGAAATAAAATCCAAAGGTAGGCAAGCAGCATTCGCACAAGGAGACCACAATCCATCCAATGAAAAAATAATTTTAATGGGTAAAAAATGGATTGAGGAAAAATACGGAAACTTATTCCAGATGTATGAAAAAATTACAGATGATAATCCGTATGAAACCCCTATGAAAATTTATCCTGCTGTGCATTATACGATGGGTGGCGTTTGGGTAGATTACAACCTTCAAAGCACGATTAAAGGATGTTTTGTGGCAGGGGAAGCGAATTTTTCAGATCACGGAGCAAACCGATTGGGTGCATCAGCATTAATGCAAGGCTTATCTGATGGGTATTTTGTACTTCCTTATACTGTTTCAGATTATTTAGCTGACGAAATTAGAACTGGAAAAATTTCAACAGATACTCCAGAATTTGAATCAGCAGAAAATGAAGTTAAAAATTCGATTGAAAAATTCGTGTCAAATAAAGGAACTAAGTCTGTTGATTTCTTCCATAAAAGACTGGGACTTATCATGTGGAATAAAGTGGGTATGGGAAGGAATGAGCAAGGGCTAAAGGAAGCGATTGAAGAGATTGGAACTTTGCGTGACGAATTTTACCAAGATGTTTTTGTACCTGGGGATTCAAATGAATTGAATCCCGAGCTTGAAAAAGCAATGCGGGTTGCAGATTTAATTGAATTAGGACAACTTATGGCTGTTGATGCTTTGAATCGCAATGAATCATGTGGGGGTCATTTCCGCGAGGAATATCAAGACGCTGAAGGTGAAACCTTGCGCGATGATGAAAACTTTAAATATGTTGCTGCCTGGGAATATAAAGGAATGGACGCAATAAATTCAGTCTTGCACAAAGAAGACCTCAATTATGAGTTTATTACAATCGCTGCCCGAAACTATAAATAATGGAAAAAAAGTGAAAGTTTGGATTATCAAATAATGAAATTTAGAATTGAGAAATAAATAGATAAAATGGCATCAAAATTTATCAACATCAACCTTAAAATTTGGAGACAGAAAAACGCTAATGCAAAAGGTTCATTAGAATCCTACAAATTGGATAAAGTTTCCACTGACAGTTCTTTTTTAGAAATGTTGGATCAACTCAACGATCAACTTATTAATGAGCAAAAGGAGTCTATTGCGTTTGATCACGACTGTAGGGAAGGTATTTGTGGAATGTGTTCCCTTTATATCAACGGTAGAGCACATGGTCCAGAGACAGGAACTACAACTTGCCAATTACACATGCGTAAGTTCAACGACGGAGACACCATTTATGTAGAGCCATGGAGGTCTCGCGCCTTCCCAATTATCAAAGATTTAGTAGTTGACAGAAGTGCATTCGATAGAATTCAACAAGCTGGTGGATTTGTTTCGGTAAACACCTCGGGAAGAACAATGGATGCCAATGCTATTCCAATTCCAAAAGCAGATGCTGATAAAGCCTTTGAGGCCGCAGCATGTATTGGATGCGGTGCTTGTGTAGCAACCTGTAAAAACGGTTCCGCTATGTTATTTGTTGGCGCCAAAGTTTCTCAGTACGCCCTACTTCCTCAAGGAAAAGTTGAAGCGAAAGAACGAGTGGTGAATATGGTGCGACAAATGGACGAAGAAGGATTTGGTAATTGTACAAATACTGGCGCTTGCGAAATTGAGTGTCCCAAAGGCATTTCATTAGAAAATATTGCACGAATGAACAGAGAATTTCTTTTTGCGGCAGCTAAAGGCTGAGTAAACGCAATTAATTCATTTTAAAATATTAAGCAGCTTTTTCAGCAGCTTTTTTAAAAAATACTTTTCTGTTATTATATTTTTATTAAATTAGCGTAAACTAAAATAAATCATCAATTATGAAAAAACTTTTACTCGCAGTATCTGTGATTTTATCTACCTCTTGGGCTGATGCACAGGTGATTGTTGCCGGGGTTTCTCCGCAATCAATCGTTGCTAACTACACGTTCACATGGGCTGATCCTGCTTCATGGGGAGCAACACCAGATTTTAATATTTCAGGTATTTTTGTTGAAGATACCATTATGATGGTAGAAGACGGAAGTGCAGGATTAAATGCACAAGGATTCCCGGTTTCTCAAGAAGGATGTAATCCGCTAACAAACAGCCTTGCTGGAAAAATCGCTGTTATCTACAGAAATACATGTAACTTCAGCTTGAAAGCATTGAACGCTCAAAATGCTGGTGCTGTTGGTGTTATAATCATTAACCGCGATCCAGAAGTTGTTGGAATGGGTGCTGGAACGGACGCTCCAAGTGTAACTATTCCAGTTGTTATGTTAACAAACTTTGATGGTGCTACATTAGTGAATGAAATGGCCAACGGTCCGGTAGTTGTTTTCATGGGGAACAAAACAGGTTTATTTGCAAATGATATAGCAATTAGCCCAGGTGCTGCTTTAGCTCCAAAAGCCGGTCACGTACATTCATTACTTGCTCAAAATGGTACTGAATTTAATTTTGACTTAGGGGCTCGTATTTACAATCCAGGAAGTGCTGCTCAAGCAACGGTTTCGTTGAATGCAAAAATCACAAACCCATCAGGAGCAGTAGTTTATGATAACACAGTTTCAGGGTTGTCTATCGTTTCAGGTGATAGTACTGATGTTTATCCAGGAAGTGCCTCTACATTACCTAATTTCGCATTAAGTTCTTATACAGCTGGAACATACACGGTAACTTATACTGCTAATTTAGGTGGTACGGACGAATACGATGGAGATAATACGGTTACGTATACGTTTACTGTAAATGATTCAGTTTTCTCTTTTGCGAAAAGAGACACTGCGGCAAATTCGTTGAGTGCATCAAACTTCTACAGACCAGGGACAAACAACCAAACATATTCTGTATGTACAGTGATCAATGATCCAAATGCAAGTCGCGTAGCTGCAACGGGAGTGTACTTCGCTGCAACAAAAGCAACAGGTACCACTCCGCTTGATGGAGAAGAAATGGCATTGTATTTATACACTTGGGATGATGCATTTACAGACCTAAATGATGTTAACTTCCCAGCGGGTACAGCATGGACTTTAACTGAAGTTGCCTCTGGATTTTATTATTATCCAAGTGATTTACAAGGTGAAGTTGTTTATGGCGCTTTTACTAATCCTTATGTTTTAGTAGATAACCAACGTTATTTAGCGTGTGTTCAGACAGTTAATTTAGATTTATACTTAGGGTATGATGACCAGAATTATACTTGGAACACTGATTATTACTTACAACCGATGTTTCCTAACGAAAGCGATGGTACTCGTTTCGCTGTAGGTTTTGGTAGTGATTTACCATCTGCTCTTGGAATTGGATTGGTTGATAAAAATTCAATTGGCTTGGCTGAAACTAACGTAATTGAAGGAGTGGCTTATCCTAACCCGGCAGTTGATAATGTTACTGTATCGATTCAAGGAGATGGAGTTGCTAGCTTAACAATCACTGATGTTGCAGGAAAAATAGCAATGGCTAAAGCAATTAATTTAGTGAACGGAAAATCAGATGTGAATATCGCAGGTCTTGAAGCAGGGATATACGTTTTCAACGTAGTTCTTGAAAATGGAAAATCTGCTCAATTCAACGTGGTAAAAAAGTAAGTTAAACGAATATATTTTTTTAAGGGTCAGCTTCGGTTGGCCCTTTTTTATGAATATTAACAGTGAACAATGCTTATAAATTGTTGTTATATGGAATGAAATTAGTTAATTTGCAAGAGACTAACCTATGAAAGAATACCAAGCAGGTCCTAAACTAAATCAGATTATTACTCCAGCAGACATGAGAGAAAAGTTTTCAATCGAAGACTTGCCTCAAATTTCAGA
>CAMAQX010000060.1 GCA_945860455.1 Lishizhenia tianjinensis | reverse complement strand
AGAAGCATTGAAAATGATTAATGTAGTACCAAATCCGTATTATGCATTCTCTGAGTATGAACGCAATAAGCTTGACAACCGAATTAAGATAATTAATCTTCCTGAGCGTTGTTTGATTCGTATATATAGTTCAAATGGAAAATTAATTCGAACGATTAAAAAGGATAGTCCTGTAACTTTTCAAGATTGGAATTTAACGAATCATGCCAATATTCCCGTTGCATCCGGAATGTATTTAATACATGTAGAAGTTCCTGAGGTGGGAGATCGTATAATAAAGGCGTTCATAGCCATGCGCACCATAGACCTTGAAAACATGTAGTATGGTTGATATTCAGTCCGTTTTTTCAATTAAGGATGAGGTAGAGTTCGAAAAGAAAGCATTGGAGGTATTTCATTTTCAGCGCGATAACTGTTTGGTTTACAAAGAATATGTTCGCATTCTAAATAAACCGGAACCAACGTGTATAGAAGAAATTCCCTTTTTGCCAATTTCATTTTTTCGAACCCGAAAAATAATTACACACGATAAAAAAACGGAAATTGTTTTTAAAAGTAGTGGCACCACAGATAGCGAGCGTAGTCAACATTTTTTAGCGGACATTGAACTATATAAAACTTCTTTCTTAAAGAGCTATGAACAGTTTATTGGAAAACCCGAAGAGCAAGTAATTTTGGCTTTGCTTCCGAACTATGTGGAACAAGGAGATTCAAGCTTAGTATTTATGGTTGAAGACTTGATAAAAAAAACGGCAACAGATTTATCTGGATTTGTTTTAAATTCCATAAAGGAAGTCCAAAAAAGATATCGTGCAGCAATAAAGGCAAATAAAAAGTGTGTGATCATTGGTGTTTCCTATGCTTTGTTGGATTTAGCTGAAACAGGATCTGATTTTTCTCAAGCCTTTGTAATAGAAACGGGAGGTATGAAAGGACGAAGAAGAGAATTGATTAAAGAGGAACTTCATGCTATTCTAAAACAAGGATTGAATCTTAATTCCGTCATGTCCGAATATGGCATGACCGAGCTTCTTTCGCAGGCATATAGCATAAACGACGGAAGATTTCAAACTCCAAAATGGATGAAAATATTGATCAGGGATGTGTATGATCCCCTTACTTTTGAAGAAGAAGGAAAATTAGGAGGGGTCAACATCATCGATTTAGCAAATATAAACAGTTGTTCCTTTATCGCAACGGATGATCTTGGAAGAAAACACGCAGATTATTTTACCATTTCCGGTAGAATGGATAATAGCATACTCAGAGGATGTAATTTATTGGTTTAATTAAATCAATTTTTGATACGTTTTCCACCATAAATCGGGCAATTCATTGTTCATAGCCTTTTCATAATCGGCATGATCACACGGAATCATGTGGTGTCGTTCATATTTAATTCCTTCTTGCGGAGGATAAGGAACTTCAAGCCACCAGCGGTCTGATTTATTGCTGCGATAAAAAATAATGTCATTGTCCATATTCTCCATCGTAACGATAAATTGCGTGTAGTCTTTTTTGCTTCCTACCGGGAAATCAGCTTTGCGTTCGGCATACCCATCAATAAAGTACCAGATAATTTCTGCTAATAAATGATCAGCAAGTTGGTTTGTTGAATTGCTGTGATGATTAAAAATCCCTAAGCTGGACAATTTATCGCTAATTCCTGCGTATTTGGCTATTTGACAGATTTGTTCGGCATAAAATCCATTGGGTAAGGCGTTTTTTAAGCCAGTTTCAGATGCTTTAATCGAGTTGAAATCAATGGACAAAAGATCTGCATTGCGCAAATGGGGCTCGGCTTTTCTGAAGTCCGCATTGAATTCACCCAAGCGACAAACATCAAAAAAAAGTTTTTCAAACAATTCTAATTCAACGGATCCAGCATAAGGAATTTGAAGGCCAATATTGGCATGATTGAACAAATAGCAGGGGCGTTTCATTAACAAATGACTCATGTACCCATCTGCATCTGCGGGTTTTTCAATGTTTCCAAGATCCAATTTATAATCAATAGAACAGGTATTGATTGTTTGTTCTAGTTTTTCATATCCCGCATACATGGCCAACGTTAAATCTTGACTTCCGCCTATTATTACAGGTATAATGCGTTTTTTAATCAGTGTCGCTACAACTTGTGCTACTGCAAAATAAGTATCATTCAATTCTTGTCCAGGAAGGATATTTCCTAAATCGTACAAGTTGAATTTCCATGTTTGTTGGAAGTTCAATTTACAAAATGCTTCTCGAAAACTTTCATGTAATGAATTTTCTGAGGTTGGATTGCTTTCTCCTCGAAATTCAGGAACAAAAATTAAAGCAATTCCTTCTGAAGATAATTCCGGAAAAACTCCATTGTTTGAAATTATTTTAGACCCAATCTGATCATCTGTGTAGTGAGCATCAGTCGGTTCGAGAGCAGAGAAATAAATTGATAAATCGGGCATAGATTACATTTTACTCAAAGATAACGGAGAGAATGAATCAATTTTGAAAGAATACGTAAAGTAATAAAAAGAGCTACGTTGAAAACCTATTTGATTCAAGAAAAGTAAAGTTCCTAGGAGTGTGGAATCATTTTTTCTTAAGTAATGCTATTACTTCGTCTTTTTCTTTTAACAGCTGTTTGTAAAGTTCTTCTACTTTTTCAATTTCTGTATTGTTACAGGCAACAAATTGTGCACCATGTTGCTCTTGGATGATCAGATTGGGACGACAAAATTAGGTGGTTTTTCAATTAGTTCTTCTGATACTTTCTTAGGATTTTCTTCTTCAATTATTGTGGTTCAAAAGGGAAGCTACATATATTCATATGATGCTAAAGGAAATAAAAAAGGTAGTTTTTCTATAAGTTCAGGAGACCAATTTAAAAGCACTTGTTGAAAATAATATTAACTTTAAAAAAGGAAGTTATTTGTATACCTACGATGTAACTGGTCGGAAGATTTCTTCAAGAAGTTTATAATTGAAAGTATTTATTCTATCAATGCCCATTTATTTGGGCATTTTTTTTACCCAAGTAATTTTGATTTACTTCTACAGTAGATTTTTAATTGTAAAATTTATATTAGGCTTTGATTGAATTGTAAAACACAAATTCAGGGCTTATGTCGTAATCACATGATGAAATGGTGCCGTCTAATTCTTGAATTTCACCAATCTCTTCCCAAAATATTTCGCCAAATTGACCTAGTTTAGCTTTCTTAAAGACTTCTTGATTAATAAGTTTCTTAACAAATAGGTTGTTCAAGTCTAAGGAAAGTGTAATATCCAATATTCTAGTTTCGCCTGTGTTAAAAACACAAAGAATTTTGTGAGAATCAAGAATTTTTATGGATTGAATTTTCAACATTTCAATTTTATCTTAGTGGTTCAATTTTATGAAACACTTTTGAGTCCCACATTGCTAATAACTCAACCTTATGAATTTCTGCCCAAGCCGCAACTAATTTTAACTTACTAATTGGTAAATCACCGTTTAAAATAGTACCATTTTCAATTAATACATTTGCTTCAAACTCGGAATATTTTACTTTGAAATGTGGTGGGTATGGTCATTGAAGAACATATAAATTATTATTCCATAAAAACGACAAATCTCAGGCATAGTAACAAAATTAAAAATATTATTTAATTCAAAAACCTATCAGTACAAGAAATCATTATACGGGTAGCGAACCTTGAAAATCTCTTTGGATTCGTTGTACATTAATTCTTTTAGTTCTTCAATGTTTTCTTTTGTGTGAGCGGAGATAAAGACACATTTTGATCCATCAATGCGAGCCATCCATGTTTTCTTTAATTTTTCAAGGGGAGATAATGGGTTTTCATCCTCTAAGTCAGATTCAATAGGGAAATAGGCATCAATTTTATTGAAAACTAAAATCGTTGGTTTTTCTTCCTTATCTAATTCAAGCAAAGTTTCATTGACAACCTTATAATGATCTTCGAAATTGGGGTGTGATATATCCAGAACATGCACTAATAAATCAGCTTCTCGCACTTCATCTAATGTTGATTTGAAGGATTCAATCAATTGATGCGGTAATTTGCGGATAAATCCAACCGTATCTGTCAAAAGAAAAGGTAAATTATTGATTACTACTTTTCGAACAGTGGTATCCAGTGTGGCAAATAATTTATTTTCTGCAAAAACATCTGATTTTGCTAATAAATTCATCAAGGTGCTTTTTCCAACATTGGTATATCCAACTAAAGCTACTCGCACCAATTGTCCTCGATTGCTGCGTTGAACGAACATTTGCTTATCAATTTCAACTAATTTCTCCTTTAATAAAGCAAGTCGAGTTTTAATAATTCGTCGGTCTGATTCAATTTGGGTTTCCCCAGGACCGCGCATTCCGATTCCTCCTTTTTGTCGCTCCAAGTGTGTCCACATGCGGGTTAAACGAGGCAACATATATTGTAATTGGGCAAGTTCTACTTGAGTCTTCGCATGAGAGGTACGGGCACGACTAGCAAAAATATCTAAAATTAAAATGGTTCGATCCAAAATTTTGCATTCCAATTCCCGCTCTATGTTCCTCAATTGAGAAGGAGAAAGTTCATCGTCAAATATGACTAAACTGATATCGTTTTTCCAAATATATTGCTTTATTTCGGCTAATTTCCCTGTTCCAACAAAGGTTTTTGGATTCGGATAAGGAAGTTTTTGAAAAAAATGAGTAACGGTAATTGCTCCGGCTGTGGTAGCTAAAAACTCTAATTCATCAATATAATCCAAGGCTATATCTTCGGTAATATCAGCAGAAATAACTCCCACTAAGACGCATCTTTCTTCAATTGCGTCTACAGTTACATGGCCTGTACTCATTTATTTTCGGAGTGTTTTTACGAAATCTGCTAAGTTCTTGATTTTAGTTGAATCCGTAATTATATCTTTCATGGCTGGCATGTTATTTTTGCCATGTGTGATTATTTCAATCATCGCTGTTTCAGATAAGGTTGATTTAGATAAATCTTTTGATCCTGAACCACCTAATTTACCATCCATACCATGACAAGATGCACAGTGCAGTGTGTAAAGTTGTTTTGCTTCTTCTTTAGGTGAGACTGGTTTCTCTACTTCGGATTTCTCAGTTTCACTGACACACGAAGAAAGAATTGAAAAAGTAGCACCTAAAAATATTAGAACCAACCAGCTCCTAAGTTTCTGAATGGCCATGGAATTGATGCTAAAATTAATAGTAATGCGAAGCTGTAATAAAGAGCAATTGTTCTGTGTTTTTTTGCTGATTCTGATGCTCTTTTTGCTTTACCGTGTCCAATCGTAACAAGGACAATGGCAATAATCATCAATGAAATATGTTCCATGCCATAAAAACGCAATGAAGGACTTTTCATCCAACCCTCCACAAAACTAACTTTTGATGAGATAAAGTAGAGAACAAGACCAAGTACTAACTGAATGTGCAATGAAACCATTGTGAACATATTCAATAGTCGGTCGCTTTTTTCATACGTTTCTTTTTTGCGAAAGGCATTTAGAAGTGCATAAATCATTAAACCAAGAACCACCCAACGTAGTCCAGAGTGCGTGTGAGCTAAAATCGAATTCATAAAATATATTTTTGTAAAAGTAACGAAAAAGCGAATGAAAAGTTCAATTCATGCGGGATTTACTTCTATTTTGAATTCATTCAAATTCGGCAGTATTATTAGTGCTTTGGAATCCGTCAATTCAATAATGATTTCAGCTTCTTGTACCAGGTTTTGAGATATTATCTTTATCTCATGTTTTTTTAAAAACGATAATAGTTGAGTGATAGAAAGAAAGTCCCCTAAAATTTTATATACATTTGAGGGTTCTTGGTGGCGAATAATTGGATTTTCAAGTACTAATTTCGCTGCACCTTTATACGCTTGAACCAAACCTCCAACACCCAATTTTGTTCCGCCATAATAACGGACAACAACAATACCAATATCGAATAACTCATAAGATTGAATTTGACCAAATATTGGGATTCCCGCAGAATTCGAAGGTTCGCCATCATCATTTACCCGGAAAGAAACAGGTGGTCCCAAAAAACGGTAGGCATAGCAATAGTGAGTTGCTTTTGGGAATTCAATTTGTATATCAGCTAAAACCGATTTGAATGCATCAATCGAATTACATGGAAATGCAACGCCAATAAATTTTGATCCTTTTTCTTTTAGGAGAAAAGATGTTTTATGAGTTATCGATTGATAAATCAACGGAATTAAAAGAATCGTTTATTGAATACTCAATTTTTTCTCCAATTCCTCTAGGTATAATCTAAATTGCTTATCAGTTTCTGAAAGATTCACCACGGTTCTACATGCATGAAGCACAGTAGCATGATCTTTTCCGCCACAATGAGCGCCAATATTTGCCAACGAAGACTTTGTCATCTTTTTAGAGAAATACATAGAGATTTGTCTTGCTTGAACAACTTCTCGTTTTCTCGTTTTCGATTTAAGCATTTCAATTGGTAAATCGAAATAATCACATACCACTTTTTGAATGTATTCAATCGAAACTTCACGTGCTGTACTCTTAACGAATTTGTCTACCATGAGTCTAGCTAACTCCATGGTAATCGCTTTTTTATTCAAAGAAGCTTGAGCCAACAGTGTATTGAAAGCTCCTTCCATTTCACGCATGTTCGTGTTAATCGAATAAGCTAAGTATTCAACGACATCTTTAGGAAGTTCTATACCATTTAAGTACATTTTCTTTTCAAGAATCGCTATACGAGTTTCAAGATCAGGAGTAGTCAAATCTGCAGAAAGCCCCCACTTAAATCGTGAAAGTAAGCGTTGCTCCATTCCTTGCATTTCAACCGGTGCTTTATCCGAAGTTAAGATAATTTGCTTTCCGTTTTGGTGCAGGTGATTGAAAATACTGAAGAATACATCTTGTGTTTTTTCTTTTCCGGAAAAAAATTGTACATCGTCGATAATTAAAACATCCACCATTTGGTAGAAATGGATAAAATCGTTTGTAGTTTGATTTTTTATGGCATCAATAAATTGATGAGCAAATTTTTCAGACTGAACATAAAGTACCGTTTTCGTAGGAAATTGTTCTTTTATTTCAATTCCAATAGCATTTGCTAAGTGTGATTTACCTAAGCCAACACCCCCATAAATTAATAATGGATTGAATGCCGTTCCGCCAGGTTTGTTTGCAACGGCGTAACCTGAAGCACGAGCTAGTCGGTTACAGTCTCCTTCAACGAAATTATCGAAATTCCAAGATGCATTTAAATTAGATTCGATATTCACTTTTTTCAATCCCGGAATGATGAAGGGATTCCGAATTTGATTTTCCGTTGCCTGAATGGGAACGTTTAAAGGAGCATTTTTTAAGGAGTTTGATTTTAGTGCAGGTAATTTAACCGTGTATGGAGTTGATTTGGTACTGTTATTTTCCATAACAATACTATATTCAAGAGCGCCTTCGCTGCCAAGTTCTTTTTTAACAACCTTTTTCAATAACATAATGTAATTCTCTTCTAACCACTCGTAAAAAAAATGAGAGGGAACTTGAATTGTTAATATGTTGTTTTCTAAACGGACTGGAACAATCGGATCAAACCAGGTCTTGAATGCTTGAAGCGGAATGTTATCTTTTATTACTGTTATACATGCGCCCCAAACTCGATCGTGATTACTCATTATAAATACCTAAAAAAAAATTAATACTAAAATCATTAAAAAACAAGAATTCGTTTATCCTGAATCAGACAACAAATATTTACATAAAAAAGTGAAAAAAAAAGTTGATTACCTATTGATATTTTGAAAAGTTTTACTTGTTACTCTTTTCGAGAGCAAATTTATTTAGATTATCTCTTTCGATTCTTTTTTACGAATTTACTAAAATTAAAGTAGTTTTACAACTAAAATGATTTCTTAAAATGATTGAACGTAAATTTATCACTCAAATAAGGGTAAGATATAGCGAAACAGATCAAATGGGGTATTGCTATTATGGAAATTACGCTCAATTTCTTGAAATTGGAAGGGTGGAAGCCTTGAGAAATAGCGGTTTCAGATATAAAGAAATGGAACAACAAGGAATTTTGTTACCTGTCCTTGATTTTCAAATTAAATATATATTTCCAGCGAAATACGATGATTTATTAACCATTGAAACTACGATTGTTGCTATAAAAGGAACCCGGATAATATTTGACTATGAAATTATAAATGAAATGGGGGTTAAAATCGCAACAGCCTCAACTACCTTGGTTTTTGTTTCTAAGGAATCGATGCGTCCAATGAAGGCTCCAGAGAATATTGTTAAAGCTATTCAAAATGCGAATAAGTGAGAATAAGAATTTTTTGTTCAATTCGAATTTATTGAATAAAATAGGTAGTTACACCAACACAAGATTGGGGGAGGAAAGGGTAGGTGATTGTGCAACAGGTAATTGGCAAGGATCAACTGAGGAATTTGTTATTTTGGGGATTAGTGAGAGTATTGGTCCACAGGCAAATTTTGGAAGGTCAGGTGCTGAAAAAGCATTTGACGCGTTCTTGAAGGTGTTTGTTAATATGCAAGTGACTTCGAATATGTTAGCCGAGACGTTTGCATTTGCTGGTGAAATTACATGTGAGAGATCTTTTACAGACATGGAAGAAGCTCGGAATACGGTTGTTGAATTAGATCGTTTTGTTTTAGAAATTATTCAACCAATAATTGAACTTGGGAAAATTCCAATCATTATTGGAGGGGGACATAACAATTCATTTCCAATAATTCAAGCTTTTTATCAATTAAACAAATCTCTTTCCGTTATAAATATGGATGCGCACGCAGATTGCCGCGCTTTAGATGGTCGACATAGTGGGAATCCATTTTCTTATGCTATGGATCAAAAACTATTGGCATCCTATGGCGTTTTTGGATTACACAAGGCATTTAACAATAGGCGAATCACCGAATTTTTATTGGAAAACAACGTTCAGTTTGGTTATTTTGATGATTATGTTTTTAATCCTGATCAGTTTATGATTGATGTTAAAGCATATCTTTCAACGGTTTCACAAGAAAATTTTGTAGGGGTAGAATTAGATATGGATTGTATGGCTAATGTTCCGAGTTCTGCCATGAGTCCGATTGGATTTACGATAAATGATGCACGTAAATATATCTGGCAATGTTTAATCAATGGAAAAGTTGGATATTTCCATTTCCCGGAAGGGGCAGTAATTCAAGAAGGAGATGATCGAACTATTGGACGAATTTTAGCACAATTTGTTTTCGATATATTAGCTTTTCAAAAAAATTAACTTAGATTATCTCAAATAATTCAGGAATCGTTTTTCTTACCTTGGCTAACTGACCGTACCCATCTTCGTCATGTCGGTAACCAATAGGACAAACTAACACAGCGTGTAAATTTTGATCAGTTAATTTTAATACCTCGTCGTATCCACTAGGATCAAAACCTTCCATGGGTGTGGCGTCAATTCTAAGTTGCGCGCAGGTTTGCATAAGCATTCCGAGTGAAATATAACATTGTTTGGCCGTCCATTCTTTTGTTTTTTCTACCGACCAGTTGGAAAAAGTTGACTGCAAATGATTTTTAAATCCCGCTAAGTTAGTTGCTGAAACATTTCTAATTTTAGCTGTTCGCGTTATATGGTCTTCAATGTGATTTTCTGATATTTCGTTAAAGGCACAAAGTACAAATAGATGCGATGCATCAACCACTTGTTGTTGATTAGATGATTTTGAAAGAAGTTTTTGCCGAATTTCTGGATTTTCAATTATCAAGTACTTCAATGCTTGAAAACCAAAAGCAGAAGGAGCTAATTGCAAGGCTTCTTGAATGACTAATAAATCTTGTTCGCTTATTTTTTTTGAAGAATCATATTTTTTAACGGCATAACGCCATTTTAAGTGTTGTATTAGTTGAGTCATTTCTTTTATTTTTGAAACAAGTTATTATGGAAAAAGTTCGGAGATGAGGGCAAGGTTTTAAACATAAAAAAAGGAAAAAACAATTGATCGGTTTTGGGTAAGTAGAGTTGGATATTAGTAGTGTGCAACTAATCGATGGTCAGGTATTCTTCTTTTGGTAAAATAAAATTTCGAAAATTATCTCTATCGACAACATCTCCAAAAGCATTGTATTCCTTCAAAAAGACCCCAGTGATTTTATCTTTTGGTTTTTTCTTCCATTTAAATTCGTAAGCATAAATTTGCCCATTTCGCTCTTCGACAAAATCAATTTCTTGTTTTTGAACAGTTCGCCAAAAATAATTATTTGAATAAAGTTGGTGGTAATGCTGTAGTTTTATACGCTCTGAAATAAGAAAATTTTCCCATAACGCTCCTTTGTCTGTTCGCAGCTCCAGAGGATTCAAGTTATTAATGATTACGTTACGAATCCCATTGTCATAAAAATAGATTTTACGGTTGTGTTTGATTTCGTTTCGTTGGTTTCGACTAAAACTATTCAATCGAAAAACGATGAATAATTTTTCTAATAAATCAATGTACTTGGCGATAGTAACCTTGTCGACTTCCAAGAGCTTTGAAAGTTCATTGTATGAGACTTCACTTCCCAATTGAAGCGCCAAGGCTTTCAGTAATTTATCGAGCAAATCAGGTTTCTTGATTCCTGTAATTAAAAGAATATCTTTATACAAATAACTTGAAGTCAATTGCTTGAGTGTTTCACGTGCATCATGACGTTGATTAATTACATCAGGATACATTCCATAAACCAATCGTTCCTCCAATTGAGCATTAGATTCCAAATATCCAACATGCATTTCAAATTCCTCCCAACTGATTGGAAATAATAAATATTCAAATTTACGTCCTGTTAATGGCTCTTGCATTCTATCGTTGATTTCCAAAGCTGACGACCCACTGATAAAAAGTTGAACGTCTTTGAATTGATCTACAATTAGTTTCGCAATAATTCCAATGCCTTTAATTCGTTGCGCTTCATCTATAAAAACAAGTTTATAATTTCCTATTATGGCCTTCAGTTTGGTGGTTCCTGTATTTTCTAGGAGCTCACGAACATCTATGTCATCACCATTAAGAAAAAGAAATTCTCGATTGGATAGAAATTCATTGATTAATGTGGTTTTACCAACTTGTCTAGGTCCAAGTAGAATTATCGCTTTTCCTTTATTTAACCTGTTTTCGATCGTATTATTAATAATTCTTTTTATCATAATCACCAATTATATAATTTATTTAGGGATTTTAATCACCAAATATATATATTATAAAGAAATTATAATCACCAATTATAAGATTATTTCAGTGAATATTCGTGGTTTGAGAAGTTAGAAGCCTGCTGAGGAAGAAGAATCGCTAATTCTTTAAAATCTTAACTGTTTTGGCGGAAGTGCCATCAGTAATATGGAAGTAATACACTCCAGCGCTGAGATTACGCATGGGAAGGGTTTGTGAATGTAAACCAGCATTAGTTAATTCTGATGTTTCTAGAATAGTCCTACCGGTCTCATCGGTTAAAGAACATTTTATTTCAGATTCGTTTGCGGACAAGAAAGAATAAGTGATGTCACCAGAAGTTGGATTGGGAAAAATCGGCATTAATAATAAACTACCACTTTCCAAATTCAAGCAGGTATAATTATTATTTAACTCTGTTTCAATTAATTCAAAATCATTATACGACTTGGCCTCAACGCATAAAAAGCTAGATTCATTATCTTGTGTTGAAATAAATGAAGAAGGATTGGCATTGAATAAATAAATGCGACTTTCACCTGGTGCAAGTGGGGTTGTTTCTGTTTCCAAAACAGGTGTTGAATTAAGCATTTTAAGTATTAAATCAGTTTGTGTAATTTCAATAACACCTTGATTTTTAAGTTCTACCCCAATTTTAAAATAACCATTTAATTCTTCTGCAAAGAGTTGATTAACTGCCAAATCAATGCGAGGTTCATTTATTTTTAAGTATCGGTAAGCTGAATCTTTACAACCTACTTGATTCT
>CAMAQX010000059.1 GCA_945860455.1 Lishizhenia tianjinensis | reverse complement strand
ATTCCAATTGAAGCACATCCGTTAATCCGGAGTGAAGAAGCCTGCTTTAAATCATCCTCACTTGCTGTTTCGCTCGCGAAAAAACAAGGCACACGTCTTCATGTCTTGCATATTTCTACTGAAAAGGAATTGGAATTATTTGAAAGTGGGCTGCTAAAAGACAAAAAAATTACTGCAGAAGCATGCATTCATCATTTATGGTTCTCAGAAGAGGATTATTTAACTAAGGGAAATTTTATTAAATGGAATCCTTCTGTTAAAAAATCATCAGACAGGGATGCAATTATGCAAGCTGTTATTAATGATAAAATTGATGTGATTGCTACGGATCATGCACCACATACATTGGATGAAAAATCACAAAAATATTTAAAAGCTCCATCAGGCGGACCTTTGGTTCAATATGGATTACTTGCCATGTTAGAAAAAGTAAAGGATGGAACCATTTCGATAGAAAAAGTGGTGGAAAAAATGTGTCATGCTCCGGCTGAGATGTTTAACATAGTGGATAGAGGCTTTATTCGAGAAGGTTATTTCGCTGATTTAGTGTTAATTAAACCTTCGTGTTCAACTATGGTTTCGCGTGATTCTATTTTGTCTTTATGTGGTTGGTCACCTTTCGAGGGTTCTACTTTTTCTCATCAAATTTCCACAACATTTGTCAACGGAAATATTGTTTATTCAAAAAATAAACCAATTGAAGGTGTTTCGGGATCTCGATTATTTTTCAATCGATGATAAAGCTATTTTTTTGCGCTTCAATAATCGTAATTTGTTCATGTGAGAACTCAACTGGGAAATTGAAATCGGTGAATAATCAATCAGTTTTATCTAAAAAAGAAACTTGTTCTATTTTTGAGGAATTAGTTTTAATCGAAACGCATCTTCAAAATACGTATTTTTCATTTGAAAATTACAAAGAAGCACTTTTTATTTCAAGAGATTCATTATTGAAATCCAAGAACGTAACGTTGGAACAATTCAATAAAAGTTTTGATCATTACGCGAAATCAGATAAAGAAATGACTGCGTTATACGAAGAAATTTTGAATAACTTAAATGAAAATGCGGCAAAAACAAGTACAAAAAACTAGAAGTTAAATTCCGGATTTTTTTCAAGAATATCCCACGTATGATCAGCTAATAACTTAACAGTTGCCACAAAAGATAACTTTTGCTTAGTTCTTCCCCAATCATTTGGCCCTACTAGCGAAAGTAAAAATGTAGTGTTTTCACGCGTATATAAATGATAAATATGATTTATGAAGGGTTCAAATCTTATTTCTGCTGTATAAATAAATTGAGAAATGGTTTTTCTATCGTTAAGCGTTTTTACTTGATTTGCCAGTAATTGCATTTGTTCATAAATCTGATTCAATTGCATGTCTGTTTGGAATTCCATAGCCGCTACTGCTCTACCCTTTAGTTTTCCTTGGTCTTCAGGCTTTATCATAGCTCCGCCAACTGTATGTGGGAACTCAATTAAACCAGGCTTATCAGTGATTTTATCGGGATCTATTGGATTAACAAAATTAGAATTATCGCTCATGAAGTAATTTGATTTAAAACACTTCGAAATGAATTATGTTTGAACAAACTTAAAAATAAATTAAGTGCAAATTTAAGTTGTGTTAATAAATTCAATAAGAAATACAGGCAAGTCTTTTTTTAATCTGGCATAATTTTAGATATTTGCCGCGAAATTAAAATGTATGAGAAGTTTATTTGTTTTATTGTTGTTTTCTTATATTGCAACCTCGGTAGTTGCACAATCAAAGTCTCAAACAATTCTTAATTCTGTATCTAAAAAAATTAAAGATTTAAAATCCTTTTACGTAGAGTTTAGCGCCAATGTTAAAAACACAAAATCTGGATTAAATCAAAACCAAACCGGAAAAGGCTGGGTGAAAGCTCAAAAATTCTACGCTTCTTACGGTGGAAATACAATTATCTCGAATGGTGTAAAAACGTGGACCGTTGTAAAAGATGGAAAAACCGTTTACATTTCCGATGCGAGTTCTAATGATGATGAAAACATGAACCCAAAAAAACTCATGACTCTTTGGGAAACAGGTTTTACGAATACATATACTAAAGAAACAACGCTGAACGGAAAAACAGTCCATGTTATATCTTTAGCTCCAAAAAGTACGAAGGCTACCTATAAATCAATTGTGCTTTATGTTGCTAAAACATCTAATGATTTATCTAAAGCTACATTGACTTCTAAAGATGGAACGGTGATGACTTATTCGATCACTAAATTTACTTCAAATCCAGCAGTTGAGGAATCGAAATTCGTGTATGACCGTAAAAAATTCCCAGGATATAAAGAAGTAAAAGAATAACTTATAGCTCCTTACTTATTCCAAAAGAAATTCCCAGACCAAAATTTTTGTGGACAAAGGACGCTAATTTGCCATATCCATTCTGTAATTGATAACGGTATTCTGGTGAGATAAATAATCCATAGCCCTTATCTGTAGTAAGACTTATACCGAGGTTAATTAAAGCGCTGGTAATAAATGAATTATAATTACTTTTAGTTTTAATAACTTCAGATCCCTTGCTGCCCAATGATGTTTCCCATTGTTGATTTTGTCGATAAGATAAAAATAGCTGAGGTAGAATCCCAACTCCTCCATAGAATTGAAATGTTTTTCCAACCGTGAAATTCAAACGTAGAGGCATGGCAATATATTTATAATAAGTTTGATAACTAAAACTAGTATCATTGGTTATTGGACTAAATTCATATTGCTCGCCATTTTGGAGGTATGAAATTCCCCCATCCCAAATAATCGTTTTTGTAATATGCCCTTTTAAACCTAAGCCAAAAGAATAGGTTTTTAATGGGGTTTCATTTGCTCGATCGCCAATATCTTGCGGAAGAAAATCTTGATTTGGACTCAAGGTTCGATTTACATTTGTGATATTTAAAAAAGCGTATGCTTTATTTCTAAACAAGGTATCTTTTTTTAGTTTTTTCATTACTTCAATCTGACTATTTACTGCATTTACAAAAAGAAGAAGTACAATAAATGGTAATGATTTCATATTTTAATTGGTGTTAATTTATTTCTTAACCTATGTCATGAAATTTTCAAAAATTCATATCGACATTTGTACCATAAAATTAATAAAATATGGAAACAAATTGGAAAATTGATAACATGCACAGCGAAATAGGCTTTAAAGTTCGTCACATGATGATTTCAAATGTAGTTGGGAAATTTGGTGATTTCACTGCTAGCGCTCTGTTAACGAATGATGATTTTTCATCAGCTACATTGAATTTTGAAGCATCTATTGATTCAATCAATACAGGTGTTGCAGATAGAGATGGTCATTTGAAATCAACTGATTTTTTTGATTCAGCATCTTTCCCAAAATTGACCTTTCATTCAGAATCGATTACCAAAAAAAGTGATTCAGAATTTGAAATAGCAGGTGTAATGTCCATCAAAGGGATTGAAAAACCAGTAGTTTTGGCTATGGATTATGCTGGTGTAGCTGTTGATCCATACGGACAAACAAAAGCAGGAATGGCATTAACAGGAAAAATTAAAAGAAGCGATTTTGGTTTAGCTTGGAGTGCTGTTACGGATGCAGGAAATGTTGTTCTTGCAGATGATATTCATTTAAATTGTGAAATTCAATTAGTTAAGCAATAATTTACTGTATAGAAATATGCAGCAAAGGGCATGGCTTCGGCTGTGCTTTTTTTTTAACATCAAACGTAAATTGAAAACTCTTAGTTAGATTTGCAACATGATGCAATATACTTTTTTACGAAGGCTCGTTTATTATCTAATTGGATTTGGAATTGGTTTGATTATGGTTATATTCTTTTTTCAGAATAGAGGCTGTTCTTGGCTTCCTGAAAATAAAGTAAAGGAAACAATTTTACGTAAAATAATTATTTCTGAAAATCCGCTCTTGAAAATCGATTCTTTGGAATTGTTTTTATCCAATTACGAGGTCGATTTTAGTCAAAGCAGCAAAGATTCAATTGAAAAAACATATTTTTTTAAAATTAAAGAGGGCATAAAAACAGTTATACCGCAATTTTATGTTTCATTTTTACCTGATTCATATATCGCAGTAATTCATCTACAAAAAAGTCAATTGAAAAAATTGAATGATGAGGTCTATTTTAAAATCCTTCATGTTCCATCAGGTAAATACTCAATGGTAAATTTCGATGAGTGCACCTCCTTACAAAAGAAACTTGTGCATACTGGATTAGATAGAACTAATTACATTCGAACGCTAACAAAAAAAGGATATTCACTCTACAATCATTCAAAGCCAAATGCTGATCAAGTGTATTTTCAAACAATAAAGGATACTGATACAGTTAAAATAACCTATCAATGGAAGGAATTTGTGCTTTATCCAATACATATCGAAGATTAGTTTTTACTTGAAACAGTGTATTGTTAACAGTTTTGATGTTTCAACTGTTAATAATTGATGGAATTATTTTCGAGATAAGAAAATCAATTACTTATCTTTGATTAATGAAATTTTCTGCTGAACAAATTGCGGGTATATTAACAGGTTCGATTGAAGGTAACCCTGGTGTTACTGTTTCTGATTTAGCAAAAATTGAGGATGGTAGTGAGGGATCTTTATCTTTCTTAGCAAATCCTAAATATGAGGAGCATATCTACACAACAAAATCCTCGATTTGTATTGTCAATCAGTCCTTTATCCCTTCAAAATCATTACCTGAAAATCTCACGTTGATTCGAGTAGAAAATGCATATTCTTGTTTTGCTCAATTATTGGAAATGTATAGTCAGTTAAACAAGAAACAACCAAAAATTGATTCTCCTGTATTTATTTCTGATTCTGCAAAAATCGGTATTGATCCATACATTGGCGCTTTTGCATATATTTCAGAAAATGCGATAATCGGTGATTGTGTTGTTATATATCCAAATGTTTATATAGGAGAAAATGTAGAAATTGGAGCAAATACCATTCTTCATCCAGGAGTTAAAATTTATGCTGATTGCAAGGTTGGTTCAAATTGTGTCATTCATGCAGGCGCAGTAATTGGTGCAGACGGTTTTGGTTTTGCCCCAGATAACAACGGCGTTTTTAAAAAAGTCCCTCAAATTGGAAATGTGATAATTGAGGATGATGTTGAGATTGGATCAAATTCAACAATCGACCGCGCAACAATGGGTTCAACATTTCTTCGTAAGGGAGTTAAAATTGATAATTTATGCCAAATTGCACACAATGTAGATATTGGGGAAAATTCTGCCATGGCTGCTCAAGCAGGAATAGCTGGTTCTGCAAAAATTGGTGAACGTGTATTAATTGGAGGTCAAGCAGGAATAAGTGGACACCTACACATTGCCAATGACACTAAAATTGTAGCTCAATCTGGAATTCCATCAAGCATTAAAACTGCTAATACGTTCATGGGATCGCCCGGTATTCCGCTGGATGAATTTAAAAAATCGTATTTTGGATTTCGTAAACTTCCATTTCTACTGAAAAAAATACAAGAATTAGAAAAACAAATAAAAGAAATCAATAACGATTAAATTAGGTATATGTCTGAAAAACAACATACATTAAAAGATGTTATCAAAATTATTGGAATTGGACTTCATACCGGTGAAAAAGTTTCCGTTGAAATTCATCCAGCAGCAGAGAATTTTGGTTATAAATTTCAACGAATAGATTTACCGAATCAACCAATTATTAAAGCAGATGTTGATAATGTTATTTCAACAGATCGCGGAACAACCTTAGAGCAAAACGGTGGACGGGTTTATACTACCGAGCACATTTTGGCGAGTCTTGTTGGTTGTCAAGTAGATAATGCTTTGATAAAACTGGACGCTCCGGAAGTTCCAATTATGGACGGAAGCGCATTGCCTTTTGTTAAAGCAATTCAAATGGTTGGGGTAATCGAACAAAATGCTGAACGAGAATATTTTGAATTAACCGAAAATATACCTTGGGAAGATCTAGATAAAGGAATTGAGTTTTTAGCTATTCCTGATCAGAATTATCGAATTACTGTAATGGTAGATTACAACTCACCTGTTTTAGGGACACAACATGCGAGTATGTATCAAATTAATGAGTTTAATACAAATATTGCTAGTTGTAGAACATTTGTGTTCTTAAGGGAATTGGAGTACTTGGCAAATAATAATTTGATAAAAGGCGGTGATTTAGATAATGCAATAGTGCTTGTAGATAAGGCGGATGTACCTCAGGAAGAACTGGATCGCTTAGCCAAGCTTTTAGGTAAAGAAAATTTAACTATTACGATAGAGGGTATAGGAGTGTTAAATAGCACAAAACTTCAATATGAAAATGAGCCAGCTCGGCATAAATTGCTAGATATTGTCGGAGATTTGGCATTAGTTGGAAAACCCATAAAAGCTCATATTTTAGCAGCAAGACCTGGACATTCTGGAAATGTACGCTTTGCTAAGGTATTGAAAGAACAAATTAAAAAACAACAAAACGAAGGTCGTAAATTCGACTTAACGAAAGAACCTTTATTCTCAATCACGGATATCGAAAATATGTTACCTCATCGTTTCCCGTTTTTAATGATTGATAAAATAATGGAAATAAATGAGGATTCTATAATTGGTGTAAAGAATATCACCATGAATGAACCTATTTTTACTGGCCATTTCCCTGGAAACCCTATTTTCCCAGGTGTTCTTCAGTTGGAAGCGATGGCGCAAACAGGCGGTATATTCGCTTTAAGTAAAGTGGAGGAACCACATTTATATTCCACCTATTTCATGAAAATAGATAACGTGAAATTTAAACAAAAAGTTGTTCCAGGAGATACAATTGTATTTGAACTCTTCCTGAAATCCCCTATTCGCAGAGGATTGGTTGAAATGATCGGAAAGGCCTATGTAAATGGAAAGTTGGTGAGTGAGGCCGAAATGTTAGCTCAAGTTGTCAAAGACAAACAAGAATGATAAGTCATTTAGCATCTGTATCATCTAAAGCAACTATTGGTCAAAATGTCCGAGTTGATCCATTCTCGACGATTCATGAAAATGTAATTATTGGTTCGAATACTAGAATTCATTCAAACGTATCGATTTATCCAGGAACGGTCATTGGTGAAAATTGTGAAATCTTTCCTGGAGCTGTTATTGGAGTAGTTCCTCAAGATTTGAAATTCGATGGAGAAGAAACATCTGTTATTATTGGAGATAATACGATTATTCGAGAATGCGTAACAATACATCGTGGCACCAAAGATAAATGGAAAACTAGTATAGGAAATAACTGTTTACTAATGACATACGTTCATGTGGCTCACGATTGTCAAATTGGAAACAATGTCATTCTTGCCAGTTATACCGGTCTTTCTGGTCACGTAATTATTGATGATTATGCAATTTTAGAAGGAAAGGTAGCTGCTCAACAATTTGCCCATATCGGAATACATGCCTTTATTGGTGGAGCATCTTTAATTCGAAAAGACGTGCCTCCATTCATTAAAGCTGCTAGAGAACCGTTGACATTTGCTGGAGTAAATTCTGTTGGACTTAGAAGACGAGGATACACGGATGAGACGGTTCGAGAAATTGAAGATATATACAGAATATTATATGTTCAAAACAGTAATATTACAAAGGCGATAGAACAAGTGAAACAAACAATTCCTGCCAGTGAAATGCGTGAGTTGATTTTAAATTTTATTGAATCTTCAGATAAAGGAGTTATTCGCGGAATGATCTAATAAGATAAAGAAAACCTGAAAGGAAAGAATATTTTATCGAATTAAATTAATATGTCCTGAAACTATAATCCGTTTATCTACATCTTTAATTTTATAAACTATCTTATACGTATAGATCCCTTGAGGAACATCTAAACCATTCGGTCCATAAGAACCATCCCATTGAGCCTCTGCGTTATAACTTAACCAAATTGTTTCACCCCATCTATTGAAAATTCTCAATTCGAAATTATAAGGATCAAACCCTTGGGTAAAAATTGGACCCCACATTTGATTGTGTTCATCTTGATCTGGAGTAAATGAATTTGGGATATAAAAAACTGTTTCATCTTGAATGACTACATCCATTGTTACTGGAACAGTGCATGTATTGGGATCTGGAGTAAAAGTAAAGGTAAATTGACCTATAGCATTGGTTTCTATTGTATTGGGTAACCAAGATCCAGAAATACTAGGATTATCATTGGATTGAATAGGTAAAACCCCAGGAATTTCATTTTGTGTATATGGACCAAGTTGATTGAATGATGGCGATATAGGATCATTAACAACAACTGATAATGAGGCGACAGTTGAACATTGGTTTACGTTTGGAGTAAAAAGATATGTTGTAATGCCAACAACTGTAGTTGAAATAGTTGTTGGATTCCAGAAACCGGTTATCCCTTCATTAGATACTTGTGGCAAAGTAGCTTGACTGATCGCTTCATTTACGCAAAATGGCCCAAAGGATGGGAAGGTTGGTGTCTCTAGAGGTGTTATTTCTATAGTAATCGTCGTCAAACTAGCACATTGATTTGGATCTGGATTAAATGTTAATGTTTGAATTCCAATTGTACTTGTGTTTATTGATAAAGGATTCCACGTTCCTGTTATCGATGGAGTATTATTAGATATCAAAGGTAAAACGGAAGCCGAACTATTTTGGCAAAATGGTCCTATTGAACTGAAAATGGGTAAGATTGAATTTGTAATTGTTATAATACCACTTGTAATTACCGCAGAGCAATTAATTCCAGTTGTAGTAACAGTATATGGATAAACACCAATTGTAGTAGGTGTTCCGTTTATCAATAAATTTGAACCTACAATTTGAGAGGTTAATCCAACAGGAAGACCAGTCGCAATTGCACCTGATGCAGTTCCTCCAAAAGTAAATGATAGTGTTGGTATGGGTACATTTACACAATTCGTAATATCTATTCCTTGCGTAATTGTTTGTCCCGGATTAACGACAATAGTCATTGTAGTTGGAAGCGCACATTCAGATACATTCGGAGTAAAAGTGTAGGTCGTTGTGGTTGTGTTATCAATTACTGGGCTCCATATACCCGATATATTATTGATCGAAAGAGAAGGTAGATTAATCGTTCCTCCCACACAAATTGGTGAAATTTGAGTAAAAGTGGGAAGAACCGGCGCAGTTACATTAATTGTTACAAAAGCAACATCTGAACATCCTGCGGTATTTGTTCCATTCAAAATCGCAGTATATACTCCTAGATTAGCATATGTTATAGAATGTGGACCAATACCAGAGGCAGATGTTGGTGATCCACCATTGTTAAAATTCCAATTATAGCCATTAGAAGCAACATTTGTCGAATTTAAGGCATCAAAAGTTACTGTTTCCCCTGCACAAATAGTTGTTGGATTTGCCGTAATAACGGGATTAGGCCCTAAAAATGTCCCCGTACCAGCACCAGTTCCGAAACTAAGTGTAAATCCACCGGAAGTACTAAAGTTGTTGACTAATATTGCATAACTCGTACCAACCGTCATATTCACAAATTGACAATATGAATTATTTCCTGCGTTAAAACCGGGCATTTCCGAAACATCGGTATCGGTTAAATTTAATCCAACGGCACCATTTGGATTTAAAAAAGCAGATGCGTTGCATCTAATGACGGTTCTTGCCCCACATGGATTTGTTCCATTAAGCTGGAAAACCATAAAATCGATATCATCATTTTGGTTTACGGGAATAATGTTAAAAGTCAAAGCTCCTGGTGTTCCACAAGTAAATGTAAACCATGAGGAATTTCCTTCATCCGCACCGGGCACTTCCATACACGAGGATGCTTCAGGTTCATCCGTATTTTGACCACCGCCACTTAATACTCCGACACTCACTGGATTATTACTACATAAATAGGCGGCTCCCCCGCAATCAGCACCCGGATTTGAAGCTGGTGTATAATTATTTAGACACAATTCAAAAGTTCCTTCGTTATTGGTAAGGGTACTTATTCTTACATAATAAATCGTTCCAGGGGTCAAAGCAGATTGGTAAAGTTGGGTAACACCAGAACCAGCAGTTCCGTTTGCACAACCTAATTGATTGATCGTAGTAGCACAGTTTCCTGAATAAATAGCAATTCTTGGTCGATTCATAGTACCTCCAGCTCCAATTCCGGATGCAGAAATTAATACATCAGTACCAATTGCCGTAAATGAAAACCAAACGTCCTCTGTAGCCGCACCTGTAATACATGTTGCCTGTGCAAACCCACTTGCGGTTGAGTTAAAATTTGTATAAAATGCATTTCCAGAACAATAATTGCTAACATTAGTGAGCTGTGTTGCATTTAGGCAATCATCTCCTTGCGAATAGACCTGATGAGTCGTAACAATTAACAACAATAAAAAGCACTTAAAAACACGTTTTTTCATTATTAAGCTAGTTGAAAAAGAATCAGTTATCCAATTTAGATTCTGAAAGATACTAATTTTTATTTAGTTCATCAACTCTTTTATTTCGTTGCATAGGGTTTTCACGGACAGACTGCTGTTGTTTAAATAATTGAAACCTAGATGGTATTGCTGTTTGAGGCCACGAGTTATTTAGCAAATCAGTATCACCTGTTTCCAAGAACGGATCCAAACGAATGGATTTTACCAGTTTGTCAAAAATAAATATTTTTGACACTTGATCTTCGTACATTCTCCATATTTCTGCAGGAATGCGAACTACTTCCTTTGAATCATCAACAAAGGTGAATTCAATAATTAGTGGCATCACTAATCCACCAATATTCTTGAATCCAATTTCATAAAATTGTTTGTTCGAATTTAAAAATTCTAGGTCGCTTTTGTCAATTTTATTCAAAAATGCGGTATATTCAATTTTGTCAATTGTATCAACAAAGTACAGATTACGTTTCGCGTAAAAATCATTAATTAAATTATCCTTTTCATTAACCGTTTGTTGTATGCTTAGTTTATTTCGTTCTACTCCAATGTGAACATCTTTCGATTCATTTTCTGTTTTTTTAACTCCTTTTTCAGTTTGAGGATTTTGTGTATTCAATTGATACCATTTAACGTCATCGATTGAAATATCCACTGGATCAGTCCCATAAAACCAGCCTCTCCAAAACCAATCAAGATCAACTGCTGAAGCATCTTCCATGGATCTAAAAAAATCAGCTGGTGAAGGATGTTTAAATTTCCATCGCTCACAATACGTCTTGAAAGCAAAATCAAACAATTCACGTCCCATTATCGTTTCCCTTAAAATATTCAATGCAGTTGCGGGTTTTCCGTACGCATTATTTCCAAATTGAAAAAGAGATTCAGAATTTGTCATGATTGGTGAAATAGTTTTTTTATCTCCGCGCATGTAATCGGCAATTAGGTGTGCAGGTCCTCTTCTAGAAGGATAGCCTCTCTCCCACTCTTGCTCCGTTAAATATTGTACAAATGTATTTAATCCTTCGTCCATCCATGTCCATTGACGTTCATCAGAATTGATAATCATTGGGAAAAAATTATGACCGACTTCATGAATTATAACTCCCCACATCCCATATTTTTCATTTTCTGTGTAAGTGCCGTCTTCCTCAGGACGTCCCCCATTGAAACAAATCATAGGATATTCCATGCCTATCGATTTTGAGTGAACTGAAATAGCAACAGGGTATGTGTAATTAGTTGTGTATTTAGAGTATGTCTTAATGGTGTGAGCGACCAATTTGGTTGAATACCTTTCCCACAAAGGATTTCCTTCTTTGGGATAATAAGACATACAAAGTACATTTTTCTCTCCTATCTTTACATTTTGAGCGTCCCACATAAATTTTCGTGATGATGCAAATGCAAAATCGCGGACATTTACTGCTTTGAAAATCCAAGTTTTTGGATTCGTTAATTTATTCTTCTCAGTTAATTCAGCTTCTTTTTGAGTGATTATTAATATTGGTGTGTCTGATTTTTTTGCCTGTTCTAATCGTGAAC